>JAQWYM010000017.1 GCA_029253965.1 Gammaproteobacteria bacterium | reverse complement strand
AACTGTAGCCTCAAAATCCTATGATCGGACGCATCCTCGGAATCTTCTCCAACGACCTCTCCATTGACCTTGGCACGGCAAATACGCTGATTTATGTCAAAGACAAGGGCATCGTACTTAATCAACCATCAGTAGTGGCTATACGTAGAGACCCGCATACTGGCGCGCGTAGCATCGAAGCCGTTGGTGCTGCAGCTAAGAATATGCTCGGTCGAACACCCGCCAATATCGAAGCTATCCGGCCGATGAAAGATGGTGTTATCGCTGACTTCACGACCACCGAGAAGATGTTGCAGCACTTCATTCGTGCCGTGCATAAAAATATGATCTTCCGCCCCAGCCCGCGCGTACTGGTCTGTGTCCCCTGTGGTGCAACCCAAGTAGAACGACGTGCTATTAAAGAATCAGCAGACGGTGCTGGTGCACGTAAGACTTACCTCATTGAAGAACCGATTGCAGCTGCCATTGGCGCTGGCTTACCCATTGATGAAGCCCTAGGCTCAATGGTCATAGATATCGGTGGCGGCACCTCAGAAGTTGCTGTCATGGCTCTCAATGGTATTGTTTACTCTGCTTCCGTACGTATTGGTGGTGACAAGTTTGATGAATCCATCGTCAGTTATGTGCGCAGAAACTATGGCATCTTAATTGGTGAAGCCACTGCTGAGCGGATTAAGAAAGAGGTAGGAACCGCCTATCCTGGAAAAGAAGTGACTGAGATAGAGGTCAAAGGTCGTAATCTTTCAGAGGGTATTCCAAAGAGCTTCACTATTAATAGCAACGAGATCCTCGAGGCGTTACAGGACCCATTACAGGGTATCGTTAGTGCGGTTAAAACGGCCTTAGAACAAACACCTCCAGAGCTCGGCGCAGACGTTGCAGAGCATGGCATTGTGCTCACCGGTGGTGGTGCACTATTACGCGACCTCGATCGTTTGATCATGGAAGAGACCGGTATCCCAGTGATTGTTGCTGAAGACCCTCTAACTTCAGTGGCTCGTGGTGGTGGTAAGGTTTTGGAAATGATCGAACAGTATGGTGGCGATTTCTTAACCCACGGTTAAGTTAATCCCTGCGATCAGTGCGCGTAAACTCACTTGAATATACTGACCGTAAACCTTCGGTCAGTAGCGAGCTTACTCTAATCTCTGGCGGCAGCCCCCTATGAAGTCTTTGTTCACTATCAACCCATCAACACCGGCGCGCTTACTCGGCCTGTTGCTGGTATCAATCACATTAATGGTCACTGACCAGCGTTACCAACAGACCAACCTTATTCGCAGTACCATTGGGGGTGCCCTCTACCCCTTAGAACGCTTAGTCTCAGTCCCTGGTGATATTTCAAAATGGCTCTCGGTTTATTTCACCACCCGTGCCAGCCTACAATCACAGGTCGATTCTCTAGAGCGTTTAAATCTGTTTCAACAAGCCAAATTACAAGAACTCGCACGCTTAGAACTTGAAAATACACGCCTACACGAGTTGCTGGACTCACCGCTGCAGCGTGATAAAAACAGTGTCCTACTAGCCGACATTATCCGTGTCAACTTACATCCTTTTCGCAAATTGATCGCTATTGATCGTGGCCAAAAAGATCGTGTATTCAAAAGTCAGGCCATAGTTGGCGCGCAGGGCATCATCGGTCAGGTGGTTGAGGTCTTCCCTCTGCATTCCAATGTTTTGCTGATCTCTGACCCAAGCCATGCTGTGCTCGCAGAAAATAATCGCACCGGCCTGCGTGCATTGTTAGTCGGCAGTGGTGAAGCTGACCGAGTCTACCTAAAGAACGTTTCATCATCTGCTGATATTCAGGTGGGTGACTTATTTCAAACATCAGGCTTGGATGGTCTCTACCCACGTAACTATCCGATTGCGCGCGTATTAGAGATTAGCAGCGCAGAGGGAGAGGCTTTTTTAAAGGTTACAGCTAGACCGCTAGTCAAGCTAGATTCCATCCGTGAGGTTTTATTACTCTGGCCAGAAGACAAGATTAATGATCACGCCAGCGGCTTGGAAACAATCAATGAGTAAGCCAAAATCAAAGATAGTTAATAGCGCTAAGAATAGCCGTCGCAATCAGGCTACCCTTCCCAGTTTCTTGTTTTCTATCCTCATTGCACTGGTTCTTACCCTGCTGCCACTGCCTAGCAACATCGAGCCTTACCGTCCTGAATGGCTGCTACTCTTTCTGATTTTTTGGGTGGTGCGTAAGCCAGAGACCTATGGCCTTGGCGTCGTCTGGATATTAGGGCTGGTTGTTGATGTGATTCGTGGCGCCTTGCTTGGACAGCATGCACTGGGGTTTATTATTAGCTGTTATCTCTGCCAGCAATTTCATCAACGTGCTCACCTATTTTCAATGCCGCAGCAATGCATCCTTATTCCGTTGACCTTATTGCCCCACTTTATTCTTTCCTATTTGGTTTATGGCATCCTTGATCAGGCTCCCAACGGCTGGCACTACTGGCTACCTATCGTCAGCAGCACATTAATCTGGCCGCTGATATCGATTCTTCTAGGTGGCTGGCGTGGCGCGAAAATTTTTTAGGGTTGTTGGCAGCTCTAAGCGCGCTCCTAGCGCCCTTTTATTTTTGCTTATGCCGCATGTCTAGTAACTGCTGTTTAAACTCAACGCAGGGATCCAATGCACTACTAGCCGGTGTGAAGTAGATAAAGTCGTAACTTGATTCATCCTCTGCCAGATCATAGTCCGTTGCATTAAGAAACTCCGGATCAACCTCTAGAAAAGTAATGCTTACGGCCGCTATGCCCGACTGCGACAAATAAACAGGCACACCAATATCTTTGCGCACATGAACCGAACCTGAGATTAATACGGGGGCGGCACCAGACTGCTGCGCCTGCCACAGACTCAGGGCAAAAGAAGCATCTTTTGCCGCCTGCATTTTCAGCAGTGGAGGAATATGTTTTAGCTGCAACATGCCACAGTGAGATCGATCGATCAGCGTCTGTAAGCGCGCCACTGGCTCTGCCTTTAGAACATCACAGAATCTCATCAGCAAGCCTTCACGCTCTATGCTACAGCGCTCATCACTAGCGTAGGCACGGAGTTGCTGCTGACTTAGGTTAGCCGCTAATATCGGTAGCTGTTTAATCACCGCTAGATCAGTGATTGCAGTATAAATAGACCAATCCCAACCCTTGGCATACTTTTCTAGGTTTGCAGACAGCGCTGCACGGTCACGCCAACGATCTTGCTGCTGCCAACTATCTAAGCTCAGCATTTCAAAAACGATTGCCGTGTTTTGGTGTTGGCGCTGCCAGCGTGCGAGTAACTTTGCCTGACCTCTGTGATGATCAATGTTGGAATGTGTTTCGCCTAAGAGCAAGATATTAGCTTCCTTGAGCGCACGGTCAACCGCATACTGACTGACAAATTGTCTCTGCTTGCTATCATAGATCTTAGCGACTAATGGATGTTCTAGATGCTCACTCGACTGCCATATGGGTGCTGCCTGTGCACTACGAGTACTGCACAGTAATAAAATAAAAAACGCAAAGAAAGCCGAAAGCAGTAGGGAATTAACGGCGTCACTGGTAAAGTTAACGATGTTGCCTTTATTTCTAAGCTCATCTCTTAGACTCATTAAACTCATTTTTATACTGACCCTCATCTTTAGCATGCATCCAAACGTCATTACTACCCCAGAAGAACTCAACGCTTTCTGCTCTGATTTAGCGGCAGCGCAGTGGATAGCTCTAGATACAGAGTTTATGCGCGAATCCACCTATTACCCAAATCTATGTCTATTGCAGATTGCTAGTGACACCGTAGCCAGCTGCATTGATGTCATTGAACTCAGTGATATCGAGCCTCTACTGCATCTATTGAGAGAGCCATCAACGGTCAAGATTGTACATTCAGCAAGACAGGATCTAGAGGTCTTATATGCGACCTACAACCTCTCTATTGAACCATTATTCGACACACAGATCGCTGCTAGCATCCTTGGGATGGAATCTCAGGTGAGCTATGGCGCCTTAGTCGAACAGATTGATGGCACACATTTAAGTAAGACTGAGAGCCGAACTGACTGGTTACGTCGGCCGCTGACCGCCGCACAAATTGACTATGCCTTAGATGATGTGCACTACCTTGGCACACTATACCTCCAGTTAAAAAGCCAATTACAGGCGGTTGGCCGTGAGCACTGGTTAACAGAGGAGTGCCAGCAACTCGCTGCCGCAGAAACCTTTGTTACCGACCCTAATCAGGCTTGGAAGGCCTTAAAGGGAGTTGCCAGTGTTGAACGTAGGTATTTACCCTGTGTCCAACAACTCGCGGCCTGGCGTGAAAAGCGCGCACAAAAAAGCAACCGACCGCGCCGTTGGTTATTACCCGATCTCAATCTGCTTGAACTGTGCCAGATGGACCCGACTAAAATTACTCAGTATTTACACACTGAAGTCCCTAGTGCTAGATCAAAAGAAGATGAAATTCGAGAACAGTTACAATTGGTTGACGCCAGCATTGCCAGTCAGGCTGAATTTGAAGTCATGCCACAGCGACTGGCACGTGAAGACCAAGATAAAGTGAAAAAGTTGATGCAGCAGGTCAAGGCTACAGCCGAAAAGATGGGCACTTCCAGCAGCCTACTCGCTAACCGCAAGTCGATTGATCGACTGGTCATGGGGAGAGCTAGCAAGGTTGAGCAGGGCTGGCGCAAAGCCGTGGTTGGTGATTCCTTACGAATGCAGCTTAGCGCCTTAAATACAGCCACTGAAGAAAGCTAAATCGATTAGCTCATAGCCTTAGACTACACCCTATTTACAGATAAACAGCCTGCTTATAATTCAGGCTCGCTTAAAGGACTAACTAGTATGAATTGCGAAGATATTAAGAAATTGATTGAAACAGGTATTGTTGACTCAACGGCGACGGTCACCGGAGATGGTGGCAAATATGAAGCTGTCGTTGTCAGTACAGCGTTTGACGGCTTGAGCATGCTCAAGGAACATCAGCTGGTCTATGCGACAGTGAATGCTGAAATTGCTAGTGGTGAGCTACATGCCTTAACGATCAAGGCCTATACACCTGAGGAATGGTCACAGCTTTAGTTGCTAGCGAACAGACTGCTAAGTAAAGGCTTCAGTAGACACTGAAGCCTTATTTTTTCTACTCTGGCAGATTGAGGCTGTAAACACCTTCTAAAGCAGTGTAATACGCCGCTAAATCGCGCATATCTTGCTTACTTAAGCCTGATGCAATACCGGTCATGATCGCATTCTTACGCTCACCTGACTTGTATTGGCTGAGGGCGTTGAAGAGATAGTCTTCAAACTGTCCGGCTAAGATTGGGAAACTGGTCATGGCGCTAACGCCAGCAGCGCCATGACAACCGGCACAGGCCTGAGATTTGGCTTCGCCTGCAGCAGCATCACCTGCCGCCGTTGCTTGAGCACTGATTAAAACCATCAGAGCCACTGCTAAAAGCATAATTTTACTAAGTTTCATTCTATATCCTTGGTAAAAAAGCTGATTTAAATCAGCTAGTTACTTAGTCATTGCGGCAAAATATGCTGCAATGTCTTCAATTTGTTGATCATCTAAGCCAGCTGCGTGCGCCTGCATAGTAGGATGACTGCGCTCGCCAGAGCGATAGCCTTTAAGTGCTGCCGAGATGTAATCGGCATGCTGGCCACCAAGGCGGGGCACGCGATACGTTGGGTACACATTGGTGTAACTAACAACACCGTGACAGCCGAGGCATGTTTCGCCAGCAAGAACGCCACGTTGCGCATCACCAGCGGCGTGAGCTTGAGCGCCGACTAGCAGCATAGAAATCATTAGTATGTTTCGAAGGTTTGCGATCATTGGTTATCGTTCCTATCCAAAATCATGGGTTGAGTGCAATTTTGCGGCGCTCAGTATACCGCGAAATATATTTTTTGATATGCCCGCATTAAGGGGTATTTTTGTCATAAAATCATGCCCTCTGATAGATATATAGATAAATTAATTCACGACAAGACGCCATGCTGCTCTATTCTCAACTCGAAAATGACGTGCTAAAGCCCATATTAACGGCTTATTCGATGCGTATTGTCGAGGTCACCGATAACCAGACCATACCTTATAGCTTTTGGGGTGATCGTGAGGCTGGGCGGCTCGGCAATACACTCTATGTGCGCGCGGATACCCCACTGCATTCACTATTACACGAGCTTTGCCACTACATTTGTATGCCTGCTAGTGAACGTAACAAGGATTTGGTGGATGCCGCCGGTTCTGCCTCTGAAGAGAATGCCTGTTGTTTTTTTCAAATCATTCTCTCCGCATTCATTGATAATTATAACCAATCTCGGTTGTTCGAAGATATGGACAGCTGGGGTTATAGCTTCCGCCTCGGTTCAGCAATCCGTTGGTACACGGAGGATGCAGAAGACACACGCGAATGGTTAATCGAAAAAAACATCCTATTGGCTAATAATCAACCTAGCTGGGAACTGCGTAATTAGCCTATTCTTACCTATATAGAACTCTTTAAGCTGTTTAGGTGGTTAGCCTCATGCTGCCAAACACGTTAAGCTCTAGCCCTTAAATCACTCAGCGTACCAGTGCCATGAAGATAGAGACTATTGCCATCCACGGCGGTTATTCGCCTGAAGCAACGACTAAAGCTGTTGCTGTACCCATTTATCAAACGACTTCTTTTGCATTTGATGACACCCAACATGGTGCCGACCTGTTTGACCTAAAGGTCGAAGGGAATATCTATACTCGCATCGGCAACCCAACCAGTAGCGCGCTCGAAAAAAGAGTCGCCGAAATGGAAGGGGGTATAGGTGCATTAGCACTGGCATCTGGCATGTCCGCCGTCACCTATGCGATTTTAGCGATCGCCGAGCAGGGTGATAATATTATTTCAACGGCATCACTCTATGGTGGTACCTATAATTTATTTGCGCATACCCTACCGCGCCTCGGCATAGAAGTGCGTTTTATCGATCATCATGACATTGGCGCTATGCAAGCCGCTATTGACGGTAAAACCAAGGCCATCTTTGCAGAATCATTAGGCAACCCAGCGGGGAATATCTTTGATATCACGCCGGTTGCGGAGATGGCGCATGCTGAGGGTGTGCCCTTAATGATTGATAATACCGTTCCGTCACCCTATCTCTGCCGTCCGTTTGAACATGGCGCAGACATCGTTATCCATGCACTGACAAAGTACATGGGCGGTCACGGCACTTCTATTGGCGGCATCATCGTTGATTCAGGAAAATTTCCTTGGGCCGAACATGCCGAACGTTTTCCTATGCTGAATGAACCTGATCCGTCTTATCATGGGGTTGTTTACACCAGGGAAATGGGCGCAGCTGCATTTATTGGGCGCGCACGTGTCGTCCCTTTGCGTAATATGGGCGCCGCTATCTCGCCATTTAATAGCTTCCAAATCATGCAGGGTATTGAGACGTTAGCAGTACGAATGGACCGTCATTGCGAAAATGCCATGTTGGTTGCTCAGTATCTAGAAAAGCATCCTAAGGTTAGCTGGGTACGTTATGCCGGACTGGACAGTCACCCAGACAAGCCATTAGTTGATCGTTACATGGCGGGGCGCGCCTCAGCCATATTAAGCTTTGGCATTGAGGGTGGCGCTGTTGCCGGTGGCAAATTTATTGATGCCCTGAATCTAATTGTACGACTGGTTAATATCGGCGATGCCAAGTCATTGGCCTGTCATCCAGCGAGCACCACACATCGTCAGTTATCGCCTGAAGAAATGCAGACTGCAGGTGTTAGTGAAGATCTAGTGCGACTCTCTATTGGTATAGAGCATATCGATGACATCCTTGCCGATCTTGAACAAGCCTTAACTAAGGCGGGCTAGTAACAATCACTGAAGTAGCTTATGAAGCGCCGCGCTTACTCCGCGGCGGACATCTAAATAGCGTCCTAACTTCCTCCCCAGTGCGTCGCTGGTGTGATCCTAGCTGTGTTCGCGAGCTTCGTAGCAGTAGCGTTAAACGCACCCTGACAACGGCTAGTGGCGTTCATCTGAAGGTCAGCTATAACCTACAAAAGCAACCCGAAAAAGCCGCTACAGTGATACTACTGCACGGTTGGCTGGGTTCTAGTGAGTCACCCTACATCGTCTCATTAAGTCAGGCCTTGTTGAGCCAAGGATTCAATGTTATTCGGCTTAATTTTCGTGACCATGGTCACAGTGAAGCACTCAACCCTGAGGTCTTTCACTCCTGTCGCCTGCAAGAGATGATCGAAGCCTGCGAATATATTCAGCAACAGTTTCCCAAACAAGCCTTATCGCTAATCGGCTTTTCGCTCGGTGCCAACTTTGTACTGCGCATTAACGCTGATAGTGACCCTAGTCGTCTGCGTTTGCATCGTGTGATTTCTTTTTGCCCGGTGCTCTCAGCAGAAAATTCATTACTCGCTTTAGAAAGTGGGCCTGAGCTCTATCGGCGTTATTTTATGTATCGCTGGCGACAGATTTTACGCAGGAAAGAACAGGCTTTTCCAAAACTCTATGCAAAAAATAAACTGGCCCAGATCCAAGATTTACGCAGCGGCACAGATTACCTAGTACAGCACTGCACAGACTTTACCGACCTTAAACAGTATATGGATGGCTACTCTGTCATCGGTGACCGGCTGCAACAGTTACAAACTCAGTGCCATATTGTTTTAGCAAAAGATGACCCTATTATTCCCTGGCGAGATCACCAAAAGCTGGCGACAAGTCATAAGTTAGAGGTTTATATCAGTAAACATGGAGGTCATTGTGGCTTCTTGGATGCGCGGCTTGGCAGCCCTTGGATTGATCAGTACTGCTTAGACGTACTCAGCAGCTAAACAAAGCTTGCTCAAAAAAATCACTTTATCTCATTCGTTTTGTCTCTAGCAGAAGCTAGAGACAGCGGAAGCTAACAATTGATCTTCTCTAGCTTGTTTTCTGTAGCACACGTAAAACCTTTGACTGATCAACCTTCTCTTGTTGTAACTTTTCTTCTACAGCCAGAGAGTAGTGGCTGATCTCGTAGTTTTCTTTGATCTGACACGCAGCAAGTGCTGAATAATGATGAACCTCAGCATAGTGCTCTAAGCTTGCTTGCATCTGCTGCACTGCATCAGCATGCGCTATCGCATCCTCACGTAAAATCAACACACCCTGATCTGGGAGCGCATCCCATGCCCGCTGTATGACTGACTGGTAGTCTGCAACAGAGGTGTCGTTGAGCACATCACTAAACATAATGACATCGGCATCAAAAGCTTCGATATCTTGCAGCTTTTCTAATGCAACCGTTGCTGAATCAACACCGGTGTGGGGGGCAAAATAATTATTCACACTCTGCAACCAACTCGCTCTATGCTGACCTAGCTGAATACTCTTAGCCGAACTAATGGAAACAAAAGGTGAGAGTTTGCTATCATGACCAGAGAGCCCATAATCACGGCCAATAGTGAGTACGCGGGTCGCCTTATCCTTGCTACGAAAATCCGTAATAACACCTTCCAAGGAGGCACTTAGCGAATAGCTACCCCAGATTAGTTGGCTCATCGCTTGAAATTCAGCACTCAATGTTTGCCTACTGCTTGCATTATCCTGACTCAAGTCAGATAGCATCAGATTACTGCGTTCCGCAAAAAACCATTCAATGCTACTAGGCATCTCAGCTGGCCATTTTCGACCAACACGTAATGACATCACACCATCATTTTCTGCTGTGATGTTACTAAAGCCAGTCCATAGCTGACGGCTTTGAAAAATATTCTCTAAAAAACTCCGTGACCAAAATCCTTTTTCTGCGGCCTGACCCTCAGGGTAAACCGGCAGAATAATAGAACCACCCGGCTTTACCAACTTGAGTAATTGCAGCAAAAATGAAGCGCCCCAATAATTAGCATAGAGAGAAACACTGATGCCGATATAAATCCGATCCAGTGAATTGATCGCGGTCGGAAAGAAGAAGTTTGCGACCTTGTCATCACCCAGTGTGAAATCAATCTCACTAGAGCTGGGCGTCATGCTGTAGACATTACGATCAGGACGAACTTGATTGTTTTTGTCGCGCTCACCTGAAAAATAATATTCTAGGTCTTCTTCGATATTCTCGGGACTGAGATGTAGTACTACCTGATCCATTGTTTACTCACATGCATTATATCGTTGTCTAAAGAGGGTGTGGCTAAAATCTGAAGCCTAATGTAGCAAAATAGATGCGTAGCGTCACCGCAGCAAGGTTTGCTTATGTCGATTATTTATTGGTAGCGGATGGCAGAGATGCAATATCGCTTTTCACCCCGTGGCAGCTTGACCACAATTTCATCGTCTAAACGGCGCTTTAGTATGGCCTTAGCTAGGGGTGCATCCATACTGATATATTCATCCTCATCATCAAACTCATCTGGCCCAACAATCCGATATTCATAGATTTCACCGGCCTCGTCTTCTAAAGAAACCCAAGCACCAAAAAATACCCGTTCTTGATCTTCTGGAACGGCATCAACAACCGTGATATCTGCTAGGCGCTTGCGTAAATGACGCAGCCTATAGTCAATTTCACGTAATTGCTTTTTACCATAGATATACTCAGCATTCTCCGAACGATCACCCTGTGCGGCCGCCTCCTGTACTGAACGCGTTATCTCTGGACGTTTCTTTTGCCAAAGATAGTCATGCTCTTTCTGCAGCTTGTCTTTCCCAACGGGCGTAATGTATTTCGAACTCGGTGCAGCTGGTGGACGATAACGACCCATGACTTATGCGTCTTTATATTCTGTCCAGCCGTCTAGCTCTGCTGGTGCTGGATGCTCTGTTAGCTGATCCCAAACCACATAGCCACTGTTTTGTACATAAACAGATCTAGCAGCCTCCTCGGGGCTTGCAAAGGTCAGTGTCGGCATATCATTCACCCATAAATCCCATAGACCCAAGGGCTCACTACGGATAACGAATTTAGCCACCTCGGTGTCTAATCGGTATTCAAGCATAGATTTCTCCTAGACTAGTTGTATACTTTATCAATTATTAACTTAATCTAGAGATAACGCCATGAGCACTGCCACTTTTAATTTTCATGGTCTTTACCCTGACGTCACTCAAAAAAATTATAAAAAAAATCACGCTTCAGAGCAGGGTATCAGCATTGCCACAGCCCGTATTGTTAAAGTGGTTTTTGATGTCGGGTTTGAGGACCAATTTCACTCCCACCTTTTGGCTGAAATTAAACAGATCAAACGAGATGAACAGCAGTATTTTGAAGTTCGTCAACGTCTGCCTTTTATCTGCAATGAATTTCCTGATGCTGCTATATACTATTATAACTCTATTATCGATCCACAAGACCAACACATTAACCACGATGGCCCCAAAGGCTTAAACATCGCTAGCTCGACTATTGTCCGCAGCGACTGGTCGGTAACTCTGAGTGCACAGGCACGACTAAAATGAAGCCATCATCTTAGCTATTCTGATTTACAGCGAATTATCAACTCAAACAAATCATGACCACTGGCTTGGTATTTCCGCTCAAACGGTGTGATTGGCGTAATCCCCTGCAACGGCTGCAGATGAAATTGCTCCGCCTTCAAGTACTCCACCGCCAAGGCAAACTCTTGTACATAAACAAGCCAGTTGCTACGTAACACAAATTCTGGACTCGTTTTTAATAAGCATGGGAAAATCGGGTGTCCATGCCAACGTCGTTGCAGATGGCTAGGCTTGGGCCAGGGATTGGGATAAAGCAGATACTGTTTCTCAACAGGCCACTGACTCTGCTCGAGTAATTGCCAAAAATGAATCAAATCCGCACGTAAAAAGATGACATTAGATGCGGCTAGCGCATGGCTCTTTGACTTATCTAAGCGTTGCGCTGATTTATCTATGCCGATTATCAGATGCTGAGGATGTTGCAAGGCAAGCTGCACACTGCTTTCACCCACTCCACAACCACTATCAAGAATCAGCGGCCGACCATCTGCCCTTATTGTTTCGTCCAACTCAGCAAAAGACTGAAGTGCATATTGCGGTATAGTATTACGATAGTCATGTTGAGCATGGCGCGCTACCACCTTTGCTAAATTTCTATGCGGTGCTAGCTGCGAACTCTCTATCTTTGGCGACTGCCCTAATAACATTATTGATACACCGTAAGATAATTTAACACAGTATTCTAAATATGAGCCTACCAGCACCCATTGCAAATAAAACCGTAACCTCCATAAAGCAGCACGAGGAAACTCGCATTGACGACTATGCTTGGTTACGCGACCCTAATTGGCAGGCAGTGATGAAGCAGCCGGATCTATTACGCTCTGACATTAGAGCATATCTTGAAGCCGAAAATGCCTATACCGAAGACTATATGCAAGATACGCAGGCGCTTCAAAAGACTTTATTCAGCGAGATCAAAGCACGTATTAAGTCAGATGAGTCTACCGTGCCAACAAAAGACGGGGAGTTCTTTTACTATATTCGTTACGAGGACAATGCTGAGCACCCTCGCCTCTGCCGCTATCGCGCCAGTGATCAAAACAAAACTGAAGAATGCATCTTAGATGCCAACGCACTGGCTGCTGAGCATGATTATTTTGATATGGGTGGCTGTGAACACAGTCCAAATCATCGCTATCTGGCGTATTCAGTCGATACAAAAGGTTCCGAGTTTTACCAGCTCTTCATTGTAGATTTAAGTTCCGGCACGCTACTCACAGAAACCATCGACAATGTGCAGGGTGATATTGTTTGGGCAATGGATAATCAAACCCTTTTTTACACCACGCTGGATGACCACCATCGCGCTGATAAGGTTTTTCGTCATACCTTACATACCACCACCTGTGATGACATCCTTGTCTATACCGAAGCTGACAAAGGCTTTTTTGTTAGCCTTGACCGTACTGAGTCTGACAATTTTATCCTCGTTTCAGCACACGATCACAACACCTCAGAATCACATTACATTCCGGCTGATCAACCCACAGTAGCACCTCAATGCTTCCAAGCTAGAGAAGAAGGCATCGAATACTATCCCAGTGATCAGGCTGGTCATTGGTTAATCATGACTAATGCTAATGGCTGTGAAAACTATAAAATTATGCGCTGTTCATTTCAGCAAACAGAGATGACCTACTGGCAGGATTATTACTTGCCAGCTGAGGGTAGCCTACTGAAGAATATGTTTTTATATGAACATTATTTAGTACGCACCGAACGTCTCAAAGGCCTCCCTAAGATCAGCATACAGGCTGTAGTTGATGGTGCATTAACAGGCGATGTTTACGCTATAGATTTTGATGAAGAGGCCTATGAGCTAGGTGTTGATGGCGGCAGTGAGTTCAGCTCAAACCTGCTGCGCTTCTCCTACACTTCAATGACCACCCCGACTCAGATCTTCGACTTTGACATGCACAGCCGTAAACGTGAGCTACGTAAAGAACAAGAAGTTCCTAGTGGTCATGATAAAAATGATTATTGCACCCAACGTATCTTTGCTGACAACAATGGCTGCCAAGTTCCAATTTCTTTACTCTACCATCGTGATACGCCAATAGATGGCAGTGCACCCTTACTCTTATACGCTTATGGCTCCTACGGCAGCAGTATGCCAGCAAGCTTTTCAACAACACGCTTATCTTTAGTTAAGCGCGGTTTTGTCTATGCTATTGCTCATATCCGGGGCGGCATGGAATTAGGTTATGACTGGTATCGTCAAGGTAAGTTAATGCACAAGAAAAATACCTTTCTTGATTTCATCAGCGCGAGTAAACACTTAGTAGAAAAATCTTATGCCGATGCTGACAAGATCACCATTCATGGTGGTTCAGCTGGCGGCATGCTCATTGGTGCTGTGCTCAACATGGAACCAACCCTGTATCACAGCGCAATTGCTGATGTGCCATTTGTCGATGTGTTAAACACAATGTCGGATGATAGTTTGCCGCTGACGCCGCCTGAATGGCCTGAGTGGGGGAACCCGATTGAAGATAAGTCAGCCTATGACTACATCAAATCTTATTCACCTTATGAGAATATTAGCACACAGGCCTACCCACACATCCTTGTCACTGCCGGCCTTACTGACCCACGTGTGACCTATTGGGAACCCGCAAAGTGGGTGGCTAAATTACGTCAACATGGCCTTGCTGAAAATACCTTACTTTTGAAAACGCATATGGATGCGGGACATGCCGGCGCGTCCGGACGTTATGATAGCTTGAAAGAAGTCGCGTTAATGTATGCCTTCGTCTTAAAGATGCATGGGATCAACGACCCAGATTAACTTAGGGTGCTAGACGCCTGACCTGCCATTGGCCGTCTTCTGACTTTTGATAACAGAAACGGTCATGCAGGCGGCTAGGACGCCCCTGCCAAAACTCCAGACTTTCTGGCAACAAACGATAGCCGCCCCAGTACTCAGGACGTTGAATCTCTGCGCCTTGCGCATACTGCTTTTCAACTTCTTTCACCTGCTGTTCTAGTTCTGCATGTGAACTCAGCTCCGTACTTTGGCGTGAAGCAATGGCACCAATGCGGCTACCCCGTGGACGGCGACTATAGTAATCATCACTATCTTGGGCACTAACTTTTTCAATCACTCCTTCAATGCGCACCTGTCGTTCCAGAGCACCCCACCAAAAACACAGAGCAGCACGTCCATGCTCAGCAAGATCACTGGCTTTACGACTTTCATAATTGGTGAAGAAGGAAAAACCACGTGCATCAAGATCCTTCAACAAGACCATACGTGAAGAGATGACACCTTCTGCAGAAGAGGTCGCTAGATTCATCGCCGTTGGCTCTAACACCTTCGCCTTAATGGCCGTATCTAACCATGACTGAAACTGCTGCATAGGATCAGATAATAATTCAGCTCGGGTCAGACTGTCTTTTTGGTAGTCTTTACGTAAATCTGAGATTGATTGATCACTCATAATATTTTTTTATCACTGTCTTTATTGATTAAATGCAATATACGCCAAGCCAGTAAAAATAGACGTATAGCTGCACTGCACAAGAGCTCAGCCCTAGGTGGTTATTGGGTAATCAACGCCCAGACCAGCTAAGCCACAATAGCCTGCAGGATTTTTTGCTAGGTATTGCTGGTGATATTCTTCAGCATAATAGAATTCAGTGGCTGGCATGATCTCTGTGGTGATCGCTGCGGCCACCCCCGCTTGCTGCAGGCAGTTTGCATAACTTACGGCTGTGGCCTCAGCTAGTGCAAGATCTGCTTCACTATAGAGATAAAGACCTGAACGATATTGGGTACCGCTATCATTGCCTTGGCGCATCCCTTGAGTCGGATTATGTGACTGCCAAAAAACTGCCAACAAGGCTTCTAATGAGGTTTGTTCTGGGTCATAGACTACGAGTACAACCTCATTATGTCCGGTCATGCCGGTACAGACCTCATCATAGGTCGCGTTGGCTGTGAGGCCAGCGCTGTAACCAACCGCCGTCACCAGCACACCCGCTTGCTGCCATAGCTTGCGCTCAACGCCCCAAAAACAGCCCATGCCTAATAACAGCTTTTTACTGCCTGCTGCAAAGGGGGCGTGCAGCGATGAAGCAAGCACATGATGTGACGCTGCTAGTGGCATCGCCTGCACACGACCAGGTAAGGCTTGTTCTGCTGTCGGCATCATCAACTTTTCAGATAGATTAAAAATTGCCATGTTTTCTCTTTTTATTTATTTAATCGTTACCTAGCCATTGTTTATATAAGCTAGATTCTCGTTTATAAAAATTGCTCGAATGTATGGAGTTTGCCAGCTGATAGTGCGTCAGGTCTAAATGATGGCAACATTCATGCGCTAAGGTGCGCAAAAAGGTTTTGTAAGCAACCAACTGCTGCCGCTTAGCCGTTCTCATCCAGACATAGATACGCGCCTGTGACATCCCTGATTGCTTAATTTCGTATAAGCCATGTAGCTCGCCTCTCTTATCATGTGGCCTACGCTCTAATATATGCACCTTCACTCTAACGCAGTTCAAGGCATCACAGAGCTGATCAGCTAGTCTTTGGCAGGCTTGCTCTAAGGCTTCAACCTCACCTGCCGCTAGCGGCGGCTGAAGTGCTTCAGCACTTGCCTGCAGTAATCTCTTTTTTTTCAACAGCACCTGAGTGCCTGCCTTAGGCACTGATAAAAAAACGCTAACACGACTCATCAAACCTGCCATCAATTAAGGCCCAGCACCTGTCGCGCATTCTCTGAGGTCGCCTCAGCAATAACCTCCTCAGACTGCTGACGTACTGCTGCCAGTGCCTTTAAACAGTAGGGTAAATATTCAGGACTATTCCGCTGGCCTCGATGCTGCATCACCGTCATATCGGGTGCATCCGTTTCTAATACAATAGCGTTTAATGTCAGTTGCTGCGCTAGGGCTCGTAGTTTGCTTGAGTGTGAATAGGTCAACATACCCCCAAATCCTAATTTAAAGTTCATCCCAATATAGTGCTGCGCCTGCTGTATGCTGCCGTTAAACGCATGCACAATACCAGCGATCACCGGTATATCACGCAGACACTGCAAAACTTCATCATGCGCCTTACGCACATGCAATATGACGGGGAGCTGGTGTTTGGCAGCCAGCTGTAACTGCGCTCTAAACAATAACAACTGTCCCTGACGATCACTCTCAGGGGCATAAAAATCCAGACCAATTTCGCCCACGGCCAGTGGTCGTTGCTGCTCTAAGGCGTGGTCTAACATTTCAATATGGGCTTCGCTATGTGCTGACATAAACATCGGATGCATGCCCAGTGCGATGTCTACACAATCCTGCTGATGAAACAGTGCAACAAGACTCTGCCAGCTACTTTGTTGTACTGCAGGCACAATGAAATGTTCAACTCCAAGGGCCTGCGCCCGCGCCATAACCTGCGCACGATCAACGGCAAAGACTTCAAAATCAAGGTGGCAATGGGTGTCTATCAGCTGCATGCAATCTACTATAATATCTAAGAATCCCTACAGCCTAGTGAATTAAGCAATCGATGTCGACGAGTAAACGTTTTACCGGAATTGAAAAACTTTATGGCGCTGCTGCGACAGAAGGCATCTTCTCTAGCCACATCTGTGTCATTGGCATTGGTGGCGTTGGTTCTTGGGTTGCTGAGTCACTGGCACGCAGTGGTGTCGGCGCACTGACGCTGATTGATCTTGATCATATTAGCGAGTCCAATATTAACCGTCAGATCCAAGCTATGAGCAGCACCTTAGGCCAGTCTAAGATCGAGGCGATGGCTGAACGTATTGCAGAGATTAATCCAGACTGTGAACTGCATCTAGTGGATGAACATATCAGTAATGACAATATTGAAACGCTGATTGAGCGCAAATTCAGCTACATTGTTGATTGTATTGATGACTTTCGTACGAAGGCGGCATTAATCAATTACTGCTACAGTAAAAAGCAGAAGATACTCACGGTTGGTGGCGCTGGTGGTCGTATTGATCCCAGCCGTATTCAGGTGGCAGACCTGACACGCTCAGAAGGCGATGCCCTACTCTCACGCACACGCAAACTACTCAGGACTGATTTTAATTTTTCCAGAAATATAAAGAAACGTTTTGATATCCCCTGTGTCTTTTCTGCAGAGGCTTTGCGCTACCCAACGAGTGACGCGGGTATCACTTATAAGAAAGAAACATCAGAAACTACAGGCGGCTTAAATTGCGCCGCTGGTTTTGGCTCTTTGATGGCTGTAACAGCAAGCTTTGGCATGCAAGCCTCAGCTTATGTCTTAACTAAACTCGCAGACTCTCGGTGAGAGCATCCTGAGCTCATCATAAAATGGCTACTGACCGACGTTACTTTTGGCTAGAGAATTAATCTTTAATGGTTACTAATCGTGAGTATCTCCCTGCCATAACATTTCGTATCCCATTTCATAGGTGTCACTTGCAAACTCAGAAACAGCATCGAACTTTTCTTTGAACGTCGCATCAGCATGCGACTTCTCGTGCTGCTCGAATGATTGCCAATACGTCACAATAGCCAAATGCTCATCTGTTTTTTTACCGGGCCCTACCGAGCCTTCTTCTGAGATGAAACCGCCGAACTTATAGACCTGACCACCAATGAAACCGCCGTCATCATCACCATAGGCGTTTCTAACAACATTACACATTTCACCTAGTGCCATTTCGACAGCATCCATTGTAACCCCTTCTTTAAGCTTAACCACGTTGTATAACATGACGCAGCCGAATGGGACTGATAGTGCATTAAACATATAACAATTCCTCTGTTAATTAATGTGGGGTTATAGTACCAGTAAAGTATACAATGAATTACTAATATAGTGCCTATTTATAACACTGTTGCGTTTAGGAGACAGCTTTGAAAAAAAACGTCATCGTTGCGCTGAGCATCCTGCTGGCATCGGGCTTATGGCTAAGCTCTGAGCGTCAGCACATAGCACCTACTGTAGCTAAGCAGCGAGCGATACCCAGCCCAATTATTATTTACACCACAGACTGGTGTAACTTTTGTGACAGCCTACGAACCACACTCAGGCAATACAAAATCAATTATGACGAATATGATGTAGAGCAGAGTGAAAAAGGACGCCTAGATTACGAAAAGCTAGGCGCGGGTGGTGTCCCAATCATCGTGATTGGCAAGCACACCCTGTATGGCTATGACGGACAAGAACTGACTGATGCCTTAATTCATAATGGCTATGAAATCCCAACCACTTGGGATTAAACAGCGACTATCAATAACTCAGCATTCGGCACCCAGCCTATTCTTTATTAGACCGGTTTATAGATCTTTGAACCATCACCTTTGAATTCCGCAGACTTCTCTTTCATACCTGATTCAATTGCGACTTTAATATCACCGATGCCCTGCTTACGCGCATACTCACGCACGTCTTGGGTGATCTTCATCGAACAAAATTGTGGGCCACACATGGAGCAGAAGTGCGCTACCTTAGCTGAATCTTTAGGCAGTGTTTTGTCATGAAATTCACGTGCTCGCGCAGGGTCTAGACTGAGATTAAATTGATCTTCCCAGCGGAATTCAAAGCGCGCCTTAGAGAGTGCATTATCACGAATCTGTGCGCCGGGATGTCCCTTTGCTAAATCAGCCGCATGCGCCG
>JAQWYM010000060.1 GCA_029253965.1 Gammaproteobacteria bacterium | reverse complement strand
TACCCTGACCGCTTTCGATATGGTGAAAGCAGGTGTCGTTCAGGTATTAGAGGGTCGCCATATATTTGGTCACCTAACCGTTGAAGAAAACCTGTTAACAGGTTCATTCATTCGCAATGCTGATACAGCATCGGTTAAAAAGGATTTAGAGTACGTGTACGATCGCTTTGAGCGAATTCGTACCCGACGTAAGAACCTCGGTGGATTATGCTCCGGTGGTGAGCAACAAATGGTTGCTATGGGTCGCGCAATGATGGCGCGTCCTAATTTGATTCTTCTTGATGAGCCATCTATGGGCTTAGCACCACAGTTGGTTGAAGAGATCTTTGAGATTGTTAAAACTTTGAACGAAGAAGATGGTGTTAGCTTCTTGGTATCAGAGCAGAATGCTAACGTGGCACTTAAGTACGCCAGTGTTGGTTACATTATTGAGAACGGACGGGTTGTACTGAAAGGCAACGCTAAAGAACTCTCTGATTCAGAAAGTGTTAAAGAAATGTACATGGGTGGTGGTGGCGAAGAAGTCAGCTTCCGTGATGTAAAGTTCTATCATCGACGAAGACCTTGTGCGGTTTAAGTCAGCTAAAAGCCCGCTTTATGCGGGTTTTTTTTGAGTTGGATTTTGTCAATGATGGATAGATCATTTTTTATGACAGCCTAGTTCAGCTTCAGCGAATCTATTTATTACACCCTTGGAAACCCACTATGACACAGATAATTCCTTCGTTAGGGCTGATCCTACTGCTGTTTAATGTCACCCCTGTCTTTGCGACCTTCTATACTGTGGGTACACTCGCTGAATACTGTAAAGAGCACCTTAAATTCGTTGCGCTTGAAACCTCGCACAATCGTCTGTCAGCAGGGATTTGTCAGGGCTACTTAGCCTCGAAGATAGAGGTCATGACGTTGACTCAGCAGCTTTGTCAGCGTGAATCACTTAACCTCGATAGATTGGCGGCAGACGTTGTTGCCTATGTTGATGAGGACCCACAGAGAGCCTCTGCGAGTGCAACTCGTGGTGTCATTGAAGTCTTACAAGCTAAACATGCCTGCGCTGAATAGTCAGTTCACCTGATAACACTTGAGTAAGCGTTATCAGGCGAACTGAAATAGCCTACTTAATAGGGCGCATACTCGTTAAGAGCAGCGGAATGATAGTGAATGTTGCGCACAATGAGACAATCATCGCGATACTGGTGAAGAGGCCAAAGTAGATTGATGGCATAAAGTTTGATGTTACCAGCACAATGAACCCTAATGTAATCGTGATGGAGGTGTAATAGAGTGCTTTTCCTACAGTCGTCTGTACGATTTTAATGGCGCTTGGATAATCTGCAAAGGTCTTCATTTCATGCATGAAACGATGAATATAGTGGATCGCAAAATCAACCCCTACACCAATGGTTATGGCGGCAATAGTAATTGTCATGATATCCAACGGAATGCCAAATAAACCCATCATTCCAAGAATCATAAAGGCAGTAAAGACATTAGGGATGGTGCCAATCAGTGCAAGTTTTATATTTCTAAAGAGCACAATTAGCATCAGTAAGATGCAGACAAAGACGGTACCTAAAGTTAGTATTTGTGAACGGAATAGGCTCTGCAAAACATTGTTATATAAAACAGTGATTCCACTGAGACGCATGCTCTCGCCATCTGCAACATAATTAGCATTAAGCTCTTCATCGATCTGCCTTAGGAGATCTGCCCGAACCAAAGTGTTATCAGAATCAACGATGCGAGCTAGCACTCTGGTTTGGCTGCCCTCAGCTGAGACGTAGGGGCTGATTAGGGCGTCTCTGATGTAGTCTGGAACAATCTTATAAACCACAGCCAGATGGAAATCCTCTAGCTCCTCACCTTTGTTTACAGTTCTAAATACTTCTTCAGTACTGGCGATAGAAAGCACACTACCAACCTGTGGTAGGGCCTCTAGATACTCATGAATCTGCCGTACCTTAGCGATGCCATGGCGGTTATACCAATAGCTTTGCTGCGTGAAATTATCTTCCTCTTCCATGTCTAAGTAGTCACCAAACTCATCATCTAATGATGCCTCATCCTCAACAGCAGGCGGCGCTTGTAAGACCACTTCCAGTGGCACCGTACCGCCAAGTTCTTCATCAACAGCGACCAGACCTTTGTAGATATCAGTATCTGACTTGAAGTAGTCAATAAAGCGATTTTCTACAGTGATATTGGTCATGCCATAAATGCTGATAGCGAGTAAGCCAAAAATAGTTAAAGAGGTTGCTCGGCGCCTTGCCATAACAAAATTACAGGCTTTATCGAGTAACTCAGATGATTCTTTTTCTTCGCCAGTTCCGACATTCGGCTTGATTAACTTGATCATTGCTGGCAATGCCGTAAAAGCAATTATAAAGGCACAGACCAAGCCCATAATCATAATTAACCCGAAGTTAATGACAGGTTTGATGTCACTTACCAGTAACGATAGGAATGCAATTGCTGAGGTCAAAATCATATAGATACAAGGCACAGCAATTTGGCGTAAAGCTTCACCTAACTTGTCGGTACTCGTGCCTGAGACGGAAACTTCTTGATAGCGAATAATTACGTGAATCGCTAATGTTATAGAGAAAATAATCAACAACGCAACAAAGTTTGCTGAGATGACAGTTAACTGAATATTCAGCCAACCAATTAAACCCGTGACGAGTAAAACATTGAGGCTGGCACAGGCCAAAGGCAATAAAACCCAAGACAGGCGACGGAAGAATGCATACAGCACGATCAACATAATGCCTAAGATCGAGAGACCAAAGGTGCGCACGTCATTTAATACAAAGAGCTTGATGTCATTAGAAATTAACGGTGCACCGGCCAAATAAAATTCACCACTGTCTTTTCTTTCAGCAATCATGCTGCGAGTAGCAGCAATAACGTTGGCATAACGTTGTGTGGTGACTGCACGTTGTTCTAGAACCTGTTCTTCAAGGGCATCGAGTTGTGATTTTAAGGCCTTATTTTTTGGCTCAGCACTAATGGCTTGATTGAGTCTGTACTTCTCATCAATGAGCAAATCTAGTGTCTCATTCTTTTTGATATCAACTTTAAGCGCGGTCGTACTTGCATTGAGGCTAACGAAGTTATTTGCATAGAGTGGACTGGTATTGAATTCCTCAGCAGCTAAGCTGATATCTGTTTCAGCATCTCGGATCTGACGAAAGCCAGCAGCACCTGTCTCTGGGTCATTATATGACTGTTTCAGTAAAGGCAGGTTAACAATACTGGTTACTGCTGATATATCCGCATACTGCGCTAAACCCTCAGTGAGTTCCTGAATGATATCTAGACTGGCATCAGTGTAAAGACCGGTATTAGGCCGGTAACCAACAAAGACAAATTCATCACTACCATATTCGCGGTGGACCTCACGATAAAATTGTAAATCTGGATCGCTATCAAGTAATAAAGAATCGGCTGATGCATCTATATCGATGTTTGAAATATGCACTGAAAGAATAGCGATTAAGCCTATTAGCGTCAGTAATATCGTTATAGGTTTTTTTATTATTAGATCGATCATATAGTTACCATTGAGATTAAGGCTAGCGCTGTGCCTGCGCCTGTAATTGCTGTGTCGTTGTCTCTTGTCGCGTTAGCCAAATGTCTAGCCCTTGAGCATTTAGATGCAAGTCATTTTGTAATAGACTGAGTAAAGTTTCTTCATTTTGTTGACAGCCACACTGCTTAAGATCGTCTAGTGTGTAGTGAATCAGTTTGTCTTCTAATAGAGTCAATCGATTTTGAGCATTTCGGCAGTCTTCTGCAATATGCACATAGGCTTGTATGTCTGTTTGTAACTTAAGCACGCCTCTCTGCACATCTTTAAAGGCTGAGAAGTGGGCTAAAAAAACCTGCTTTGGGTTTGTACTGAGTAACCTCTGTAGGCTCTGCTTCCATGCTTCTGGGTCGAACTGAACTGGCGTTGTAGTCGGCATCAGATATTGTTCAGCGTTTGCATGCGCAGTGTTTAGCTTAATGTCAGGGTAGGACAGGCCAAAGGTATCACCGACAAACCAAGCGCGGCTGAGGGCGTCATAGATACAGATATGATGTCGAGCATGTCCTGGACTATCAATAATGCGTAGCTCACGGCCATTTAGATTAATACTACAATCTGGCGTGATCGGCCTAACGCGATTTTTATCAATCGCTACTATCTCACCGTATAGTTTTGTAAATAGCGCCTCACCATAAACACCACGAGCACTCTCAACTAAGCGTTTGGGGTTAATAAGGTGGGGGGCTCCTAGAGGATGTACTACTAGTTCGGCATTGCAGCAAAGTTGCATTAAGCGCCCAGCACCACCGGCATGATCTAGATGCACATGACTGGGGATGATAAAGGCAACATCTTCCGGCTGCAGAGAAAATTGCTGCAGTGCAGCCAATAACTTGTCGACAGAATAATTAGTGCCACAATCAATAAATGCAGCCTTACCCTGATGATGAATTAGATAACTACAGGCAAGCTTTGGCCGCATATAGTCAACATCAATACAAAGGATATCGTTACCCAGATTAATGCTCTGCTTAGTCAATTTTGATCACAACACGCTTAGACTAGTTTTTCTGCGGCAAGGATAATGCCGTCTTCATCTGCGTAGAGATAATGACCTGGGATAAAGTCAGCATCTGCAAAGTGCACGCTGATATCTACCTCACCTACATTATTCTTCACACTCTTGAGTGGAAGCGTATCGATCGCCTTCACACCGATTTCGATTTCAGCAATGATTCCTGAATCTCGAATACAGCCATAAACAACAATGCCAGCCCAACCGTTATCTGCACCCATCTGTGCGAGCATGTCTCCAAGCAGTGCACAACGTAAGGAGCCACCACCATCAACAACTAACACACGACCCTGTCCGGGTTGCTCTAGTTGTGAACGTACGAAGGAATTGTCTTCAAAACACTTTACCGTAGAAATAGGACCTGAAAAACTGATCTCACCACCAAAATCATTAAACATGGGCGCTGCGATGGTTAGCTTATCGGAATGGTGGTCACAGAGGTCAGCGGTCTTGAACATGGAAGATAAGTCCTTGATTAGTAATTGTTAGTGGATAGGTAACGAAAATGAAGTGGGTATTTTATAGACCTAACTGTGCAAATTAAAGCACCATATCGAGGGCATTAAGGAGATATTGGGTTTATTCACGGCATGAAAGAGGTATGTCATCACGAAAGCCAATGGATTTGAGTTGAAATGGTTAAAATACGAACAATATTTTCGATGATTGAAGAATAAGTCGAGACTCATCTACAAGCTTTTGCTAATATACGTCGCTTTGCGCTAGACCTCAGAGGGGGAACCCTTATATAGAGGTAAGCCAATTATTGTAGATAGTTCTATAAAATTTAGGAGACAAGAGAGTGACTAGAGAAGAACAAATAAAAGCGATTGAGAAGGATTGGGCGGAAAACCCACGCTGGGCCAACGTTAAGCGTAATTACTCTGCTGCGGACGTTGTACGTCTGCGCGGTTCAGTAGTTCCTGAGTACACCTACGCACGCCGTGGTGCTGAGAAACTATGGGATCTTGTTAACGGTGGCGCTAAGAAAGGCTATGTAAACTGCCTTGGCGCACTGACTGGTGGCCAAGCGCTACAACAAGTTAAAGCCGGTATCGAAGCGATTTACTTGTCTGGTTGGCAGGTTGCAGCCGATGCAAACACCTCAGAGACCATGTACCCGGATCAGTCATTATATGCTTATGATTCAGTACCTACTGTTGTGCGTCGTATCAACAACACATTCAAGCGCGCTGATGAGATTCAGTGGGGCCGTGGTTTAGAGCCAGGTCAAGACGGTTACACCGATTATTTCGCACCAATCGTAGCTGATGCAGAAGCCGGCTTCGGTGGCGTATTAAACGCCTTTGAATTGATGAAGAACATGATCATCAACGGTGCTGCTGGCGCTCACTTTGAAGACCAGCTAGCCGCTGTTAAGAAGTGTGGTCACATGGGCGGTAAGGTATTAGTACCGACTCAAGAAGCGATTCAAAAGTTACAGGCAGCTCGCCTAGCCGCTGACGTTCTTGGTGTGCCAACTATCGTTCTAGCACGTACTGATGCTGAAGCAGCTAATCTACTAACATCAGATTTTGATGAGAATGATAAGCCATTCTGCACAGGTGAACGCACCGCTGAAGGTTTCTACCGTGTAAACAATGGTCCTGAGCAAGCGATTTCTCGTGGTATTGCTTACGCTCCTTACGCTGACTTGGTTTGGTGTGAGACAGGGACTCCTGACTTAGGTTTTGCTCGTGAATTTGCGGAAGCAGTTCGTGCAGAGAACCCTGGCCAGTTATTAGCATACAACTGCTCACCATCATTCAACTGGAAGAAGAACCTAGACGACGCAACTAT
>JAQWYM010000053.1 GCA_029253965.1 Gammaproteobacteria bacterium | reverse complement strand
CTACGTAATTGAACATCAAACTAGCCTCTCGTGTTGGCAGAATCAAGCCTTCCCCGACCCTCGCCGTTACAGCTAAAGCACTTCAGCTGCGACAACAGGGCATCGACGTCATCAATCTCGCCGCTGGTGAGCCTGATTTTGATACACCTGACAACATTAAGGCTGCTGCGCAGCGTGCCATGCAGGCGGGTAAAACTAAATATACACCGGTTGCAGGAACTGCCAGCCTGAAGCAGGCCATCATCACCAAGTTTAAGCAAGACAACAAGCTTAACTATGGCAAAGAAGAGGTCTTGGTCTCTAATGGCGGTAAACAAAGTTTCTACAATTTGTGTCAGGCACTGATCGACAAGGATGATGAAGTCATTATTCCGGCACCTTATTGGGTGTCTTATCCCGACATGGTGTTACTCGCCGATGGCAGACCTGTATTCATTGAGGCTGGCCAAGAGCAGCAGTTCAAGATCACGGCTGAGCAGTTAACCGCCGCCATTACCGCACGCACTAAACTGTTTGTTATTAATAGCCCATCCAACCCGACCGGTGTTTGTTATAACGAGGCCGAGTTAACCGCGCTGGCTGAGGTGCTAAAGCAGCACCCTCATGTTTGGATTGCCACGGATGACATGTATGAGCACATTCTCTTCGCTCAGCAGGCCTTCGTTAATATCTTAAATGTCTGCCCAGAACTGAAAGAACGCACTATTGTTATGAATGGTGTCTCCAAGGCCTACTCTATGACCGGCTGGCGCATTGGTTATGCTGCCGGACCGAAAGACCTGATAAGTGCCATGAGCAAGATTCAATCACAAAGTACGTCAAACCCAAGCTCGATCTCACAAGAAGCGGCAGAAGAAGCACTAACAGGCCCGCAAGACTTCGTGCAGATGATGTCGAGTGACTTTGAGCAACGCCATAACTTTGTCGTTGACGGCTTGAATGCGATTAAGGGCATAGATTGCACCCCGTCGCAGGGAACGTTCTATTGCTTCGCGAACATTCAGCAGGCAATCACTGATACCGCTGACGTTAGCAATGATGTTGAATTTGCCACTTTCTTATTAGAACGATGCGGTGTTGCTGTGGTTCCCGGCAGTGCCTTTGGCTTAGAAGGCTATATGCGTATCTCGTTTGCTAACTCACGCGATAACTTAACGGCAGCGTTAGCGAAATTGAAAGCGGTGCTGGGCTAGCGGTAGCTAGAGAGACTGGATTGAATGAAATCTGGAAATGACGATGAAACTAGTAGGATCAACTAGTAATCGGGCATAAATTGGCTCCTTGGGACGGGCTCGAACCGCCGACCTAGTGATTAACAGTCACCCGCTCTACCAACTGAATTCCAGCAGCCACACATACTTTCTTGCAAATCAGCGTTCATATTTTCATAACTGAAAGCAGCTGTAAAGGTAAAGAATGTACTACTAAATGGTCTACCGTATTCCCTACCCTAATAAACAAGCATACCCCTGGGGGGCCGTGTATGCGTTTTACTTCGTTATAGTACCCAGCCAGATACAAAATAGGCCATATAGAAAAAACTGAATAATCAGACTAACTTATTTTAAGTCTGGGCTTAGCTTTGCCACCTGCACGATTTACATGCTCTATCCACATCTGTTCCAACACATCAGCGGCCCAATCTGTATTTATGGTTTGTACGGCAACAGCATCGTGTATCGGCAACATAACTTTATCTTCCTTCACGCCTATC
>JAQWYM010000050.1 GCA_029253965.1 Gammaproteobacteria bacterium | reverse complement strand
CTAAGTAAACAATTGCTTGTGATAATTCCATAACGACTCCGCTTTCTCTTGTTAAATTGTGGAAATGTTTATTAGTGATGTTCATGTGCCATATTCAAGTAAACGATCGTCAGTACCATAAAGATAAAGGCCTGAAGAACGACTACCAAAATATGGAATATAGCCCATACAAGTTGTAACGCACCGCCGAATGTACCTAGCGCAATTCCGCCGGTATACATTAGAGCAATCAAGATGAAAATCATTTCACCTGCGTATAAGTTACCGAATAATCGTAAGCCAAGTGATACTGGCTTCGCGACCATACCAACAGTCTCTAAGAAAAAGTTGATCGGTAATAAAACGATGTTCATTGGAAACTTCGCGCTAAATGGCTGCATGGTCAACTCGGCAGCAAAACCACCAGGACCCTTCACTTTTACGCTGTAGAACAAAACTAAAATGAACACCGTCAGGGACATACCCATAGTTGCGTTCACATCGGTGGTTGGTACCACCTTCATATATTCAACACCGGCCATCGCGGCAAGGTGTGGGATCCAGTCTACCGGCACTAAATCCATCAAGTTCATACCTAGCACCCAGACAAATACGGTTAACGCTAAGGGTGCAACTATCGGTGCTTTGCCGTGGAAGGTACTTTTGACATTATCGTCGACAAACTCAACGATCATCTCAACAAAATTCAGCAAGCCACTTGGAACACCAGCGGTTGCCCTGTTTGCAGCACGGGTGAAGAAAAACAAGAAGAGGGCGCCGACAACGATAGACCAGATCATAGTGTCTACGTGAATTGCCCAGAAACCCATCTCAGTGGCTTCTTGGCTTGTGTGTGCAAAACCCCACTCACCATTCGGCTTCTGACCATATGTCAGATTCTGAAGGTGGTGTTTAATGTAACCAGAAGCGGTTAGTACGTCGCCTGCCATTTATTACAATCCTAAATTTGCTTAATTTTGTCGCTAGCAACTATCGCTGATAGCCAATGCGCTAATAGCGCCGCGGTATAGCCCAAAAACAATGTTAGTGGCTCAACCCACGCCTGTGTTGCAAATATAATTGCAAACAGGGTTGTTGTTATTACAATCTTCCCAAACTCTCCGGCGTACATCATGCCGAGTACTCGGTTTGGGTCTGCGCTACGTCGACTAATCAACTTAAACGCTAAATAACTATTCGAAACAATACTGATTGCTCCGCCTAAAAACCATGATAGAGCCTGTACTGAACCCAGCAATAACATTAAAACAGAACTTATTCCGATTAATGCTGCCTGAACCAGTAGCAAGCTTCCAATCTTTGACGAATTGAATCTTAAGCCGCTCATTTTAATCTGCGTTTTAAAGAATCCACGCTATTTGCCAAATGCTATCAATACTCATTAATCGAGTCCGTATGCGGCGCGAAGTATAAAGGGTAGATGTGAAATTCTCAACCACTGCGGCAGGCTTGATAGCATAAAAAGCACTAAATAAATCAGCCTTTAGCCGTTGTTAAGTTTATTTAGGATACCGTCTAGTTCATCTAAGCTGTTATATGGGATCTCGATCTTCCCTTTTCCTGTTCTTTCATTACTGCGTATGGCAACTGCTGCACCGAGTCGGTCTGCCAAACGATTTTCTAAGGCCTGAAGGTTTGGATCTTTTTTCTCAGCGCTCGGTTTACTCGTTTTATCGCTCTGCGCCAACATTTTTTTCACAAACTGCTCGGTTTGTCGCACTGAAAGCTGCTTGGCAATGATCTCTTTTGCACTTCTATCCTGCTGCTCTAGTGGCAATGACAACAGCGCTCGCGCATGACCCATACTTAAAAGTCGATCATTCACCATTTGTCGCGCACCTGCAGCTAACTCAAGCAGTCGCAAACTATTACTAATGGTTGCCCGTGCCTTGCCTAATACCTCAGCTACTTCTAGATGCGTCCAGCTAAATTGCGCGATGAGATTAGCGATCGCAACCGCTTCTTCAACTGGATTCAGATTTTCACGTTGCAGATTCTCAATCAATGCCATTGCCGCTGCGGCCTGATCATCAGCCTGCTTTATGACTGCGGGAATATCTTGTAGCCCAGCTATCTGCGCAGCACGCCAGCGGCGCTCACCAGCGATTAATTCATATCTTGCCGCTATTTTACGTACCACAATCGGCTGTATCAGGCCCTGACTACGAATAGAGTCGGCTAGTTCTTGAAGGCCTTCATCGGTCATCGTCTGGCGCGGCTGAAACGGACTTCGATCGACTAAATCTACAGCAATAGTCAGCTGTTCAGTGCCATTTTGCGCGGTTTGTTGCGCGGATGCTTCCACCTTATGAGCAACCTTAGTGGGGCTCGATAACAAGATATCGATGCCGAGACTACCTAATCCTTTACGCTTTTTATTAGCGGCCATAATTTATTCCGTTAGTGCTTCAGTGAGTGCCGCCTGCCGTTGCAGCATTTCTCCTGCCAGCGCTAAGTAAGCGCGCGCACCACGTGAAGATTTATCATAATGAATGACTGGGAGACCATGGCTAGGAGCCTCAGCTAAGGTCACATTTCTCGGGATAATTGTGTGATAAACCGTATCACCAAAATGCGCAATCAACTGTGCCGAGACGTCATTTGAAAGATTATTTCTAGGATCAAACATGGTGCGTAACACCCCTTCAACCTGCAAATTAGGGTTAGCACCTTCACGAATACGCTCAATCGTACCTAATAAGGCAGATAAACCCTCCAGCGCATAATATTCACATTGAGTTGGAATGAGCACACTAGCCGCCGCGACCAAGGCATTAACCGTCAACATGTTTAACGATGGCGGACAGTCGATTAAAATATAATCGAAGTCGTCACTGACTTGTTCTAAGGCCTGCTGCAGACGATATTCACGTTGCGACATCTGCAGTAAACCGACCTCAGCATTAGTCAGATTCCCGTTAGAAGGCAACACATGATAGCCAACTCGCTCACTAGCCAGCATGCCTTCACGTATATCGATCTCTCCAAGCAAGACATCGCCGACTGAATTTTCAATGAGGCGTTTATCTAAAGCTGAACCCATTGTCGCATTACCCTGTGGATCCATATCCACGAGCAAAACCCGGCGCTTTGTCGCTGCCAAGGTCGCTGCCAGATTAACCGTTGTTGTGGTTTTACCAACACCACCTTTCTGGTTAGTAATCGCGATTATTTTGCTCATAGTCCCCTTATTTATAGGCTAGCAGTAAATTCCGTTCTGAGGTCAAGCCGGGAACGTTTACCTGCTTCGATATAATCTCAGAAAAAGCCGAGCTTGTCGGTAATTGTTTTGGCGCCTGTCCCAACATTAAAACGATAACACCGCCCTTGGCGACCACCGGTAGCAGCAGCTTGAGCGCCTTCTCGGTTGGCGCAAAAGCTCTACAAACTAAGGTTTGTGGCGCTTCTTCCGGCTGATACTGCTCAATGCGTGTTTGTTCGATCTGCACATTACTTAAGCCCAGCTCAATAACCACTTGGCGCATAAAGCGCGTCTTTTTACCATTTGAGTCGAGTAGGGTGATGGCGAGCTCTGGCTTACAAATCGCTAATGGGATGCCCGGGATACCGGCACCACTACCGACATCAAGCACTGGTGACTGTTTGATATCTGAGATCACTGAAAGGCTATCAAGCAGATGTTTTTGCAGTAATTCAGCCGCGTTTGAGGTGCCAACCAGATTATAGGCGGCATTCCACTTCTGAATCAGCTGCTGATAGGCTAATAGTTTATTCGCTTGCTCGACACTTAATGCTAGATCAAGTGTGGCGGCTGCCGAGAGCAGCACATCTAATGGTTTTGACATCGTTGTTTATAGCCTGGCCAATCAGGCCGTGTTACGTAATGTGCTGCTGGCTTTCAGATGCACCAAGAGCAAGGATACCGCTGCCGGTGTAACGCCTGGAATGCGTGCTGCCTGACTCACAGTTTGCGGCTTTAATTCAGTCAGTTTTTGCTTTACCTCGTTCGAGAATCCAAGCACCTGCTCATAATCAAAGTCTTCTGGAATTTGCATCTCAGCGAGACGTATCGATTTATCAATTTCAGCCTGCTGCCGATTAAGATAACCTGAGTACTTCGCCTGTATATCAATTTGTTCGATCAATTCGGCATCTTCTTGGAACGGCGCCAGTTCACTGATAACACGTAGGTCGTTATAAGCCGTTGCTGGTCGCTTGAGTAGTGATGCGACGCTATATTCACGTTCGAGGACGCTGCCAAATAAAGAGATGCTTTGCTCGTCTGTCACCTGTCCAGCTTGGATAAAGGTCGTTTCTAAACGCTTTTGCTCCTGCGACAAGGCTTCCTGCTTCCAACAAAAACGCTGCCAACGGGCATCATCAACCAGCCCCATGTTTCGTGCTAACTCGGTTAGACGTAAGTCGGCATTGTCTTCACGCAGTTGCAGTCGATATTCGGCGCGGCTAGTAAACATCCGGTAGGGCTCACTGGTTCCCTGTGTCACTAGATCATCAATCATTACGCCAATATAAGCTTGGTCACGGCGCAGCACTAGAGGCTCTTCAGCACGCGTGGCTCGGGCAGCATTCAAACCAGCCATCAAGCCTTGAGCTGCGGCTTCTTCATAGCCGGTAGTCCCATTAATCTGGCCGGCAAAATAAAGCCCCGGTAATGATTTTGTTTCTAAACTGGCATAAAGACCGGTGGGCGCAAAATAATCATACTCGATGGCGTAACCTGGTCGCGTAATGTGACAGTTTTCGAGACCTTCAATTGAGTGCACCATCTGTAGCTGTGCAGCGTAGGGTAGGCTGGTTGAAATGCCATTCGGGTAAACCTCGTGACTGCCTAAACCTTCTGGCTCCAAAAATACCTGATGGCGGTCTCTATCCGCAAAGCGCGTGACCTTATCTTCGATAGAAGGACAGTAACGTGGGCCAACGCCTTTGATGGCACCTGAATACATCGGTGATTGATGTAAGGAAGCACGAATAAAGTCATGCGTGCCGCTATTTGTGTAGGTGATATGGCAGTCAACCTGACGCGGGTGATCACTGCTGCTGCCCATAAAAGAAAACACCGGTAATGGTCGATCACCGGGTTGCGCCAGCAGGCGTTGATAATCAATCGTCTTGCCATCAATCCGCGGAGGCGTGCCGGTTTTTAGGCGATCAACCTCAAAAGGAAGTTCACGCAGGCGCGCGGCCAGAGGATTAGAGGGTGCGTCACCAGCACGCCCCGCAGAATAATTTTCTGCTCCAACATGGATGCGACCAGCCAAGAAAGTCCCTACGGTGAGGATAACGGCAGTCGCCCTAAAGCTCAGATCCATACGCGTACGCACACCGCAGACACGGCCCTGTTCAACTATTAGGTCTTCTACTTCTTGTTGGAATAAGCTCAAATTTGCTTGATTTTCGACCATGCGTCGAATCGCCTGTCGATACAGGCTGCGATCTGTTTGCGCGCGTGTTGCGCGAACGGCCGGACCTTTGCGGCGATTAAGCACACGAAACTGGATGCCAGCCTCATCGGCTGCCAGGGCCATCGCACCCCCCATGGCATCAATCTCACGGACTAAATGACTTTTGCCAATACCGCCGATCGCTGGGTTACAGCTCATCTGCCCGATGGTCTCAATATTTTGTGTCAATAAGAGGGTACGCGCACCCGATCGAGCTGCCGCTAAGGCTGCTTCGGTTCCAGCATGGCCACCACCGACCACTATGACGTCAAATTGCTGCTGCATGGCACGCACTCTAATCCTGCTCTAGATCGCTTGCAATCTATTCCATACTCAATAGTGGCGCTAAAGCTCTAATTTTTGTTTTTACGGGGCTTACTTACCAATACAAAATTCACGGAAAATATAATCCAGCAAATCATCCGGCGTAAATTCACCGGTGATCTCACCTAGGCTCTGTTGTGCTAAGCGTAGCTCTTCAGCAATGAGCTCAGGTAGCTCGGCTTGCCCAAGTTGCAGCATGGCGCGCTCAATCGCAGCCTGAGCCTGTTGCAAGGCATCCAAGTGCCTTTGTCTGGCAGCAAAAGGGGTTTGTTGTTCGTCACTGCTAATGTCTAAGCGCTTAGCAATCTCAGCGCGTAATTCATCTAGACCTGTTCGCTCAATCGCTGAGACATAGATTGCTTGCGCTAAGCGCGGACTCTGTTCGTTGAGCAAGTCAGCCTTATTCACGACGATGATATTTGCGGGGTCTGCTGCCTGCTCGGCTGCGCTTGGCTCGCTTTCTAAGACCTGCAAAATCAGGTCGGCCTGTGCACAGGCGGTTTCAGCTCTGGCTATGCCTTCACGTTCAATCTCACCGGCGTCATGACGGATGCCAGCGGTATCAATCAAGCTTACCGCGACACCATTAATATTCAGATCTACCGAAATCAGATCACGTGTGGTGCCTGCAATCGGTGTAACGATGGCGCGCTCTTCAGAACAGAGTGCATTCAGTAAGGAAGATTTACCAACATTAGGTGCACCCATTAATACGACTGTGGCGCCGCGCTGCATCCGAGCACCTTCACTCGCGACTTTATAAATCGCAGCCAGTCGCTCTAAGGTGTAACGCAGTTCTTTTTCGATTCGATCATGATCAGCAAACTCAATATCTTCGTCAGAAAAATCCAGCGCCGCCTCTAATAAGGTACGCACGAAGATTAACTTTTGCAGCAAGGCATTCACTTCATCAGAAAACACCCCCTGCATCGATAGCACGGCCGAACGTGCGGCCTGTTCGGAGTTACTACTGATTAAGTCTGCTATCGCTTCAAGTTGGTTGAGCTGTAGCTTTCCATTCAGAAAAGCACGTTCACTAAATTCACCTGCACGCGCACGACGCGCACCGAGAATACAGGCACTCGCTATGATTTGTTCACAGACGATAGCATTCCCATGGGCATGCAGTTCAACCACATCTTCACCGGTAAACGAGCTTGGCGCCTTAAAATATAAGGCCAGACCCATATCAATCACGAGACGACTGGCTGACTCTGTTTTTGGATCAACTTTATAGAACTGCACATAATGTGCATAACGTGGGGTAAGTTGTTTACGGTCACAGATCTGCGCCGCAATAATCATTGCATCCGGCCCAGAGAGACGGACGATAGCAACACCGCCGCTACCACTAGCTGTGGCAACGGCGGCTATTGTTTCACTACTCAACACAGGAGTGTCCGTAGGTTTAACATTTGCTTATGATGCTTTCTCATACTGACGTGTAATCATCCACTGCTGAGAAATTGAGAGCAGGTTATTAACGAACCAGTAAAGTACTAAGCCAGCTGGGAATGTTGCCATAAAGACAGTCATAAATACCGGCATGATCATAAAGATTTTTTCCTGCATTGGATCAGGTGGCTTAGGGTTCAACTTGAATTGGATAAACATCGATACACCCATCAGTAATGGCAGGATGTAGGTTGGATCTTTGATTGATAAATCCTGAATCCAAAACATAAATGGCGCTTGACGCAATTCGACGCTTTCAATCAACACCCAATACAAAGACAGGAACACCGGCATCTGAATTAAAATGGGTAAACAACCACCGAGTGGGTTGATCTTCTCATTCTTATACAGCTCCATGACCGCTTGATTCATCTTCTGCTTATCGTCGGCATAACGTTCGCGTAATGCTTGGAAACGCGGCTGTACTTGGCGCATCTTTGCCATCGACCTATAGCTTGCTGCAGATAAGCGGTAGAAGACTAGCTTAATTAATAAGGTCACTAGAATGATCGAAAGGCCCCAGTTGTGAACCAGGTTATTAATAAAGTCTAACAGCCAAAACAAAGGCTTGGAGATCGGAGTGAACATGCCATAGTCAGTGGTGAGTTCTAAGCCAGGGTGAATCTCTTCAATAATTTTTTGGAGCTTAGGGCCTACATACAGACGATTTTGTATTTCACGGGATTGGCCGGGGGCAACCTGAATAAATTCAGAGCGTGCACCAATAATAAAATCTGTCCCTACTTCTTTTCTAGCAACCTGTGAATAAACCACATTGCTTTCTAAGTCATCAGCCAACCACGCGCTGAAGAAGTAATGTTGCAGCATCGCAATCCAGCCACCATTGACCGTTTTACCGAGCGTTTCTTCCTGCATGTCATCAAAAGAAAGCTTCTGATATTTCTCATCAAAATAAGCCGCACCGGTGTAGGTTGGCAGTTTGAAGAAACCCATATCCTGACTTGCATAACTATGACGGATTTGGCGATATTGAACCGCCGACCACATGCTGTTGCCCTGATTCTCAATGGTGTAATCAACCTTGATCAAATAGCTACCACGAGTGAAGCGATAGTTCTTCGTAATGACAACATTATTTTTGCTGCGCCAGGTAAATGGAATGACCATTTCATCAACGCCATCGGCCATTTCATATTTCAATCTGGCAGAATCAAATACAGCCATTGGACTGGGTGCTAATTTTGAAACATCATTATCCGCACGTTTTGCATGAACGAAAAATAATTCCGGGATATAGGTCTTTTTGCGATCATCAAGAAGGACCATAGACTGGCTACCCTCATCGAGACTCAGCGGGTAGTTTAATAATTCCAAATGATGAATATCAGCACCACGAAGATCAATCTCCATCTGATAGACGTCTGTCTGCACCGTCACGCGCGCTGTTGCAGCAACTGACTTAGCTAGCGACTTAGCCGGCACATAGGCCTCGCTTTGTCCCTGTTCTATTGGAGCCGGTACCCCAAAGTTCTGGTAGAGCTCAGACTGCCCATTCGCTGGGTTATTCATCTGTGTCGCTTCGGTCACGCCAGGATTTTGTGATATCTCATGCTCTTGCTGCCAACTAGTCCAAATCAAATAGAGCACTAAGGCGAGAGCGGTATAGAGTAAGAAGCGTTGATTTTCCATTATTTCTGCTTTGTCTTATTATCTGGAACTGGGTCAAAACCCCCCGCATGAAACGGATGACATTTTGAGAGTCTTATTACGGTCAGAACTATACCCTTTATAAATCCATGTTGCCGCATCGCATCAATAGCATATTGGGAACAGGTAGGGGAAAAACGGCAACTAGGCCCGATCAAAGGACTGATTGCTAATTGG
>JAQWYM010000028.1 GCA_029253965.1 Gammaproteobacteria bacterium | reverse complement strand
AATGCTCTAAGACCATGCTTTGGACATCATCACCCTCGTTGAAATCACGCATAGTGCCAACAAACACACTAGTAGCACCCACCTTATGGCCGGCTGAGGATTCAGCCGTGGTGGATTGGGCCTGTTGGTAATTCTGCAGCCAAGACCAGGGGTCGAAAGGCTCTGCAAATAATTCAATAATCATGCTGTCTGCAAGGAAATGGACTGTGCTTAGTCTATTCTTTTTCACCAAACCCTGCATTAATCGATATAATCTACTTTTCTATCACCCTGCCCGTAGCACTATATTTTATACGAGCAAATTTATAAGCCATTTTGGCTGGGAAACAGTGTCCTTTTCATGATTGATCAAAAGCAAGAATTCAAAGCACTTTCTATTGCTGTACTGACGGTATCCGATAGTCGTGGTGAAGATGAGGATAAGTCTGGAAAATTATTAGTTGCGCGACTTCAAGAAGCGGGACATACGCTCTATGAAAAGGCGATCAACCGTGATGATATTTATCAAATACGTGCCACAGTGTCACGTTGGATTGCTGACCCTGCCGTCGATGTTATTTTGACGACCGGCGGCACTGGAGTGACAGGGCGTGATGGTACACCTGAGGCGATCACACCCTTATTTGATAAAGAGATCCAAGGCTTTGGTGAGATGTTCCGGGTCTTATCTTTTGAATCAATAGCGACCTCAACACTGCAATCAAGAACCACTGCTGGCGTTGCCAATGGCTGCTACCTATTCTGCCTGCCCGGCTCTTCAGGTGCCTGTGCTGATGCTTGGGATAAACTGATTAACCAGCAGCTCGACTACCGCCAACGCCCCTGTAATCTTGTTGAACTGATACCGCGACTGAAAGAAAAGTAACACAACGGCTGAGGCTTATTTCAGCCGCGCAGAAAAACACTGCGAACTAAACTGTTGTCCTTACAAATCCTGCTAGCTGAAAAAACTTTTGTCCTAGACTATGCCTAAGCGCGTCGTCATAGCCTAGGTCTTGCATTGCAAGGTGCATACAACGCAGCCATTGATCTCGCTCTTCAAAACCGATCTGCAGATGCTGATGTCGCTGCCTCATCCATTGAGCTGACATGTAATTTTCGCCAAATAAACTCGGGCCACCAAACCACTGACAGAGATATTGAGCTAATTTTTTACGCGAACGCGTCAGCTTGTGTGGGTGCATAGCCAATAAATCTAGCAATTCTGCTTCGCGTTGCATGACTTTATAGAATTGATCAGCGAGCTTAAAGACAGCCGTTTGGCCTCCGATTCGAGCGTATAAACTCCGCTCTGGAATGTCCTCAGCCACCGATGTAAGACATCTCAACTTTTTCTAAAACATGCTCTTCTAATACAGACTCTCCAGAACCACGGATTTCGGAGTAACGGTCACTGCGTGCACGCCACAGGTCAGTGATTACCTCGTTCACCACTTCATCGGTAGCCCCGCCGCGTAACAGGTGCCGCAAGTCAGTACCACGACTGGCAAACAAACAAGTATAAACACTACCCTTAGCCGATAATCGAACCCGACTACAGTCACCACAGAAGGCTTCAGTGACCGAGGTAATTAAGCCAAACTCACCGCCACCATCAACATATCGCCAGCGTTTAGCAACTTCACCACGATAGTTCGGTTCTAAAGATTCTAACTCAAAATGCTCGCTGATCTTTTCGACAATAGCCTGCCCAGAAACAACCTGCTCAAGATTCCAACCATTGGTGCTACCGACATCCATAAACTCGATGAATCGAAGAGTCTGTTTGCTGCCTTTGAAGTATTGCGCCATCGGAACAACCTCTTCTTCGTTGACACCTTTTTGCACGACCATATTGATTTTAATGTTATCAAAGCCGGCACGCTCCGCATTATCAATACCTTGCAGAACCTTTTCGACTGAAACGTCCATATCATTCATCTGCCGAAAGCGTTGCTCATTAATAGCATCCAAACTAACGGTAATACGGTCTAAGCCAGCATCACGCAGCTGCTGTGCTCGTGGCAAAGTTAAAATAGAAGCGTTAGTAGTCAGCGCAATATCATCTATACCCTCAATTTTAGCCAGCTCAGTGACCAAGACATCTAGATTCTTACGCAATAAAGGCTCACCACCCGTGAGGCGGAGCTTGCGCACACCCTGGGCCGCAAACAATCGCGCTAGACGGATGATTTCTTCAAAAGAAAGCAGATCACTTCTCGGTAGGAACTGATATTTTGAATTGAAAATCTCTTTTGGCATACAATAGGTGCAACGAAAATTGCAGCGATCGGTCACTGAAATTCTAAGATCGCGCATAGGCCGATCGAACTGGTCAACTGGGTTCGTCATATCATTTACTGTGGTCGTGCGCCGGTCACTTTTTAACGCTTACTCTTGATTGTATGAATAGTAGTTTACAACGAATTGGGTTTTTTGCTGGACCCTTAGGTGCCATAGCCCTATTTTTGGTCTTACCTGACCATTATGTCGATACCCAAAAAGCATTAACTCCGCTCTCATTTACCGCAAAAACAACCCTTTGCATCACTTTTTTAATGGCTTTATGGTGGTTAACCGAGGCCATTGACCTCAGCGCTACCGCGTTACTGCCCATCGTCTTGTTCCCACTCTTGGGTATCAATGACATTAAAAGCACCACCGCGACCTATGCCTCACCTCTGATTTTCCTGTTTATGGGTGGCTTTTTAATTGCCTTAGCCTTACACCGTTGGAAGTTAGATGAACGTCTTGCGGCAAAGGTTTTACGCGTTTCTGGAACCTCGCCAAGAGCGATTATTGCTGCCTTTATGTTTACCGCCGCAGTGCTCAGTGCCTTTATTTCAAACACCGCAACCACGGCATTAATGCTGCCCATAGGCCTCAGTATTATCGCCCTTTTCAGCAGTGAGACACTCTCCGAACATGAGGATGTCGATACGCTACGAGCGCAAGCCAACTTTGCAAAATGCCTGATGTTAGGTTTAGCTTATGCCGCATCAATCGGTGGCACCACTACCTTAATTGGCACAGCCCCTAATCTCTTTTTAGCGAGTTTTTTAAATGAAGGCATTGCACCAGCCTTTCAGTTTGATATGAGCTTTAGTCAATGGAGTCTGATGATGGCCCCTCTGGCCCTAATCTTCTTACCCATCATTTGGTTATTACTCAGCTATGTTAGTTTTCCAATCGACAGTAGTAAGTTGCACTTACAGAAAGACATTAGTGACCACCAACCCACAGCGCTGAATCGTGGCCAGATTCTAACCTTATCGATTTTTGCCTTAACCGTATTTCTATGGATATTCCGCAGTCCATTAAAGCAATGGTCTGTGCATATTTCAGGTCATTCAGTTCAGCCATTAGCTAACTTAAGTGATGCTGGCATTGCTATGCTAGCGGCCTGCCTCCTCTTCATTATCCCTGCAGACTTTAAACAACGTCGATTCCTCATGGATTGGACAACAGCGACTAAGTTACCTTGGGGACTATTTATTCTATTTGGCGGTGGCCTTGCTTTAGCTAAGGCGATACAGCAAAACGGCGTGGCTAGCTTTATCGGCGCACAAGCTAACCACTTACCTGACCTGCCCGAAATAGTCATTCTGGTGATTATTTGTAGCGGCGTTATATTCCTCACCGAACTAACCTCAAATACAGCAACCACGGCCACATTAATCCCCTTACTGGCAGGTATTGCTATAGGCTTGGGCGTGCATCCACACTTACTCATAATCCCCGCAACATTAGCGGCTAGTTTTGCCTTTATGATGCCTATTGCCACTCCGCCTAATGCTATTGTCTTTGGCTCGGGCTATCTACGCATAGGCGATATGGTAAGTGCAGGACTGTGGCTAAACATTATTGCCATTATTATTATCAGCAGTTACAGCTTATGGGTCATTAAGCCAATGATGCAGCTTTAAGCTCACATGAGGTTCCTAAAATGAAAAAACAGTCACTAATCATCTTCTTGTTATTACTCTGCCTAAGCTCGAATGCACAGGCCTGGTGGGGGGAGAAAGATAATTATTGGCAGTGCTTATTGAATGAGCTGACTGATGTGAAAAATGATATAGCAGCAGAATCAATCATTAATCAATGTAAGGACCAGCACCCAATTCATACGCGGGTGTTCGTGAAAAAGAACACCAGCTGGTTTGGTTACAGCACGGCCAAGCACTGTGTAAACAGCAAGGCAAAGTCTGTTCGCTCTGATGTTGCCGCACAGTTTATTGAGGCAGCCTGCTATAAACTTTATCCAAATTAGCTGATTCTCATCGATATGAATTAGAGCCTGGGTGATTTCAACCTAAACACTCCGTTAATCTAGTCTTAATAAATCAGTCTCAAAGTAATGGTCAACGCCCTATCATCGTTGAGGGCTAGTCATATATCCACATTTAAACTTGTCATAACAAACACATACGCTTGTTATAAGCGCTAGTCGGCTTACAATGTCAGCTATGACTACTTTAACTTATTCCTTTCCAAGCAAGTCCATAAGCCATGGTTTAACAACTTATGTAGTTGCCGCCCTCATCTATACCTCACTACTTTTTAGCCCGAGTGCCGATGCCCAAGACAGCAAAGCAAAGCTAGTGCTCGCCCCTCAGCAGCTGGAGCAATATCTAGAACCTGAGCTGACTGCTGGACGCTGGCAGCTAGTGATGTTCTGGACGACATGGTGCCCCGTTTGTAAAAGTGACTTTAAACGTTTGCAGGTGTTTTTGGACGAACAGCCTGAGCTCGAGCTCGACTTAATGGGTGTGGTCTTTGATGGTATTGAATCAGAAACCGAAACACATGCCCTAGTGAAAAAACATAACCTCAATTACACCCATTTCTTAACCACGCAGGAAGTTGCTGCAGAATACTATCTAAATGCTGCTGAGGAAGAATTGGTTGGACCACCGTCATACCTTCTATTTGATCGCAATAATGAAGTCGCTGCCATCAGCGCTAATGCTATCGACTTAGACTCCCTAGAATTATTTCTGGATTAATTCTCTGAATGAAATGCTTTGCCATCTAGTTTTTCTGGACTATCGAGTATGACTGTTTCTACAATCACTTAACTTTATTCGACCGATAATAACCATGTCTTCTTTGCCCAATATCAATGCTGACCTCAGCCAACGCATCGTCTTAGATACCCATGCCATGGAGTGGGAAACAAGTCCTAGCGGTACTGTCTGGCGTAAACCACTGTACCGAGAAGGGGGTGAGTTTGGCGCTGTAACCAGCTTGGTTCGCTATCAGGCTGGTGGCCAATTCCACAGCCATCCGCATCCACAGGGTGAGGAGATATTAGTTCTTGAGGGTGAGTTCTGTGATAACCACGGGCGTTATCCCGCCGGTAGTTATCTGCTCAATCCGGAGGGTAGCGAACATGCACCTTTTTCCGATAAGGGCTGCGTTCTACTAGTTCGCTTGCGTCAATATGCGGGGACTGATCGACCTCAGACTCATATCGACACCCGCAATAGTCCTTGGCAACAAGGCATGGTTGATGGCTTATCTGTATTACCCCTTTATTCACAAGCTGGCCACGCCGAGAGTATGGCCTTAGTGCATTGGGAAGCAGGTACTCATTTTCATCAACACAGCCACCCAGGCGGTGAAGAAATCTTTGTATTACAGGGTTGTTTTGAAGATGAGCATGGTAGCTACTCTGCTGGCTCTTGGATCCGTGGCCCACACATGAGTGTTCATAAACCATTCTCACGTGAAGGCTGTTTAATTTATGTGCGTGTTGGTGGTATGGCACCAGCGCTCGATGAAAAAAGCCCTAAGGCCTATTTCTAGGTCTCATTATTCCTTGATCGACGTTGCGCAATAGCAATGCCACATAAAATCACCACCAGCGCGACCAGATCGCCCCATGAGAGCTTTTCATTACCAAACAAAACTCCAATCATCACCGCCCAGAGTGGGATCAGGTAATTGATCTGTGATAAAAAAGCGGCTCCCGCTCGACGAATCACACTAAAGTAAACAATGGTGGCTAAGCCAGTAGGAAAAATACCAAGGATAATGACTGAGTAAATGGCCATATCAGAACTTTCCATGAGGCCATTAAAGCCATAGAAGTACATCCAAATAGGCGTGATGATAAGCGTAGAAAAAGACAACACACCCAATGAGATTAGACTCAAACTAATCTTTGGTAGCTGGTGTGCAATAACCGAGTTAGCCGCATAGCTAACGGCTCCAGAAAGAATAGATAACATCGCGACTATGAGCAACCAATCGGTTGCTTTATCAGCACCGATATCAGGACGCATCAGAATCAAGATGCCGACAAAACCAAAACCAAAGCCCACCGCCTTACTCGAGGTAATGCGTTCATTAACAAGAAAGAAATGCGCTAAGATAATAGTCACCAGCGGCATCATTGCCATTAAAATACCGGCCAACCCGCTGTCAACGTACTGCTGTCCCCAGGCAATCAGGAAAAATGGCAAACAGTTACCGGTCAGTGCTAGCAGTAAAAATATTTTCCAGTAAGGTAATAGCTCTAAGATTGCTTGGCGTTGGTATAAGACAATGCACCATAGGGTCAAAGCGGCAACAACAATGCGCCCTGTAATAATGGTTAGTGGCGGCAAGTCATTAAGCGCAATCTTGGTCAGTAAAAATGCTGAGCCAAACATCACCACCAGCGTGAACAGGCCCAACCATGCAGTCGGTCGATAGGTAGTCATAGCAACATCAAGTAAAAAAAAACAGTGTAGCTTATGTGTCGTAATCAAACTGCTTAAGTTACAAACAAAAAGAGGAGTACTTGCTTTACCCCAAGTGCCTTCGCT
>JAQWYM010000042.1 GCA_029253965.1 Gammaproteobacteria bacterium | reverse complement strand
TGTCGCTTAATGCGAGCATTTCGCTACTCCTCTGGAAATAAGCGATTATAAGAGCGGACACGATACAGCAGTCGTTGTTGCTGCGGAATATTACCGTTAGTAAAGGCTGTTCGGGCATGCAAAAGATTGTTGCAGATGATGCCTTCACCCGCTTTCAAGCGATAGTCTAAAATAGCATCACTGCTTTCAAGCTCGGTGTTTATTTGTTTTATAGCGATCGCAATCAACTCAGAATCTTTCCACTGAATGCTGCGGGTTCTTGCGGTATAACGCAGATTTAGAGTGTCGTTCTCGGCGTTGGTAAAAAATACTGGGCCAATTTGTGCTGGTCTAAGTTCTATACCATTCTCTACGTTGGCTGGAATGGTCATGCTATCGGTTTCCATTAAGGCCCGACAAAGCTCAGGGTTGACATCATATAGAGCGATATACAATAACTCATGATTAAGTAGACGATTACTGCCGCCCTCTGCAGCGCTGTGCACGCAATGCAGTAGGAAAGAACGAATCTCATGCCCAGGCGGATTATAATAACCATCGGTATGCCAGTTTAAACGTTGGTCTGAATAGGGGATATAGCCCTTAGCGCGGCCCATAGGCATGACCTGTAGTGCGCTGATGCTGTCTTTATCAGCACATAGATTCTGGTCGAGTTGATGCATGCCGATCTGTTCGCAAAAGCGTTGTATGATATTGCGATCAACCTTATCCGGCTGCTTAAACCGATAGATCGCTAGGTTGGTCTCAGACACCTGCCTAGCCAGTTGTTGATATTCAGTGCTCGTTAATAGCGAAGGGTCTTGGATGCAGATGGCGGCTTCAGTTTTTAAGCGAGACCAGGCTGCAAGTTTAGCGGCGCGCCATTCTTGGTAGTGTTCGATATGGTTGAGCTGAGATTGCATATAAATCCTGTAGAGTACGCCGCAAATCGGGGTGAAATGTTTTTATAACGTGAGTATGTACGCTAAGTAACTGATTTAAAGTAATAAAAAGTGGTTCTCAAAGCTTTGTTTTAAGCCATTTTAGCCCACATTGCGTTGTTTAAGGTCTATCGCGTATATCCCAGTTGAGATAAGACCCCTAGAGCACCGCACCCCATAGGTAAGGTTTCGATGTTAAGGGGTGCTAACTAGACTCTACCGCATACAACTGGGTTTAAAACTCAGAGCGCTAAAGCGCAGTGATTAATTCTATTAGGAACGAGGAGAAATACAATATGGCTAACCAGCATCATGACACTCCAATGCTTGATGAGTTGGAAAATGGGCCTTGGCCTAGCTTCATTTCTGGCATCAAACGTCTGCGAGACCAGCACTCTGATAAGCGCATCAACGGTATGGCAAACGATTTGCTGGGACAGCTAGAGCACTCATACGAGACTCGTAAAGGATACTGGAAAGGCGGTACCGTCAGTGTTTTTGGATACGGCTCAGGCATTATCCCTCGCTTCTCAGAAGTGGGCAGCTCGTTCCCTGAATCAAGAGAATTCCACACACTACGTGTGCAGCCACCAGCAGGTAATTACTACACGACTGACATGCTACGTCAGCTCGGTGATAGCTGGGAGAAATGGGGTTCAGGCCTCGTTACTTTCCATGGCCAGACAGGCAACATTATGTTTATCGGCACAACTACCGATAACACACAGCACTTCTTTGATGAAGTGAACGAATACGGTTGGGATCTTGGCGGTGCCGGTCCTTGTGTTCGTACTGGTATGTCTTGCGTTGGTGCTGCGCGTTGTGAGATGTCTAACATCGACGAAATGCGTATCCACCGCACATTACTAAACAACTTCACTGATGACGTTCACCGTCCAGCACTCCCTTATAAGTTCAAGTTTAAGGTGTCTGGTTGTGGTAACGATTGCATGAACTCAATTGAGCGTTCTGATTTTGCCATCATCGGTACTTGGCGCGACAACATGAAAGTCGACCAAGACGAAGTTAAAGCATTCGTTGCACTAAAAGGCCGTGAGTACGTTATTGATAACGTCGTGACACGTTGCCCAACAAAAGCGTTGTCTTTAAAAGACGACAACACAATGGAAGTCGACAACCGTAACTGCGTACGTTGCATGCACTGCATGAAT
>JAQWYM010000040.1 GCA_029253965.1 Gammaproteobacteria bacterium | reverse complement strand
AATGACGGTACCAAACCATCCAAAAAGCATAACCACTAATAAGCCAAAGCCAACCAACGCCATGCTGCCACCCCAAGAGGTGCCATTTAGGTAGTTCGCCATGCCGACTAGCATGGTGCATACCGCAACCGAGCCAAAAATTGGCCAGTGGCTCCCATGCGGGACGTAATATGAATTTTCTGCCTGTGCCATTAATCTGTCCTCGTTATTTATATGCTAATGCACTGTCTAATTGATTCGCAGTGCTAACATTTTTTGTAATATCAAAAAAAGTGTACGAAAGTGTTACCAAATTAACGTTAGGCGGCAGTCTTGGGTTAAGCATAAAGCTTAACGGCATATTGACTGTCTCTCCCGCCGCGATCGTTTGGTTATCAAAACAAAAACACTCTGTTTTTACTAAATACTTATTTGCAGCAATCGGTGCCACACTAGGAACAGCTTGTCCGACCATCTCATCTACAGTCTTATTTCTAGCACTGTAGAAAGTCGTATAAACACGTCCCGGATGCACTTTCATTTCTCGCATCTCAGGCTTTACCTGCCAAGACATCCCTTGGTTCATCGAAACATCAAACTGAATCGTCACCAGGCGACTGCTATCTTCTTGTAGTTCTTGTGGTGTCAGCGCAACCGCTTCCTCATCAGTAAAGCGAAGACCGGTCAAATCACAAAACACATCATACAAAGGTACCAATAGGTACCCAAAACTAAACATAAAGACTGCTGCAAGGGCTAGTTTAGCTGCCCCACGAGTAGTCTTTGATGTCTTCTCACTCATGCCGTATACACCAAGAAGTAAAACCCAATGTATACGGTAAGAGCGACAAAAATAAGTGAAAGGACTGTGACTCGCACAGCCTTTTTCTGTTTTTGCTTAGCGTCCATTTATCTCTAACCTTCGACTACTTAATAGCCGGTGGCGTTGAGAAACTATGGTATGGCGCTGGTGATGGCAGAGTCCACTCTAGGCCTTCTGCATCTTCCCATACTTGGCTGGTTGCCTTGTTACCGCTACGGATAGCCTTGATCACAAGTACCAAGAATAGTAGCTGAGACAAACCGAAGCCGAAGGCACCGATAGTCGCCATCATATTGTAATCCGAGAACTGTAAGGCATAGTCTGGAATACGACGTGGCATACCGGCTAGACCAACAAAATGCATTGGGAAGAAGGTTAGGTTAACGAAGATGGTAGATAACCAGAAGTGGGTCTTACCAAGGCCTTCGCTATACATGTTGCCACACCATTTAGGCAGCCAGTAATAAACCGCCGCGATGATCGCAAAGATTGAACCTGGAACCAATACGTAATGGAAGTGAGCCACTACGAAGTAGGTATCGTGGTATTGGAAATCGACGGGCGCTAAAGCCAGCATCAAGCCGGAGAAACCACCAATAGAGAACATCACAATAAACCCGAGAGCGAACAACATAGGTGTCTCAAAGGTCATTGCACCGCGCCACATGGTTGCAATCCAGTTAAATATCTTAACCCCTGTTGGCACCGCAATCAGCATCGTCGCAAACATAAAGAACAGTTCACCTGCTAATGGCATACCCACCGTAAACATGTGGTGAGCCCAGACGATAAAGGATAAGAAGGCAATCGCACCTGTCGCATAAACCATTGAGGCATAACCGAATAATGGCTTACGTGCAAAGGTAGGAATAATACTCGATACCACACCGAATGATGGCAGGATCAAAATATAAACTTCTGGGTGTCCAAAGAACCAGAAAATATGCTGGAACATTACTGGATCACCACCACCGGCAGCATTAAAGAAGCTGGTGCCGAAGTATTTGTCAGTGAGCAGCATAGTAATACCACCTGCTAATACCGGCATAACGGCAATCAGTAGGTAGGCTGTAATTAACCATGTCCATACAAACAAAGGCATTTTCATTAATGTCATGCCTGGGGCACGCATGTTTAATACGGTTGCAACAACGTTAATCGCACCCATAATTGATGACAAACCCATGAAGTGCATCGATAAGATAACGAATGGTAGTGCGTCACCTGTCTGCAAAGTCAGTGGTGGGTAAAGTGTCCAACCACCAGCTGGGCCACCGCCATCCATGAATAGAGTTGACAGCATCATTGCGAAAGCAAATGGCAGAATCCAGAAGCTCCAGTTATTCATGCGTGGTAGCGCCATATCTGGCGCACCGATCATCATTGGGATTAACCAGTTAGCTAGGCCTGTAAATGCAGGCATAACCACACCGAAAATCATCATGATGGCGTGCATCGTCGTCATCGAGTTAAAGAACTGCGGGTCTACAAACTGTAGGCCTGGTTGGAATAATTCAGTTCGAATTACCAACGCCATGACACCGCCGATCAGAAACATGATGAATGCGAACCACAAATACAAGGTACCAATATCCTTGTGATTAGTCGTAAACAACCATCGCTTTATTGAATAGGGACTCTCTGGATGATCATGATGATCGCCTGCAGCTACCGTACTCATTACGCTCTCCTTACAAAAAAATTAAAGCAAAAACTTAACATTATCTGACCCTAGCTCTATTCGCTAATGGCCGCATATTCTGTAGCACTTTCTGGTTTCGCATTTTCTACGACCCATTGCTTGTACTCAGCTTCTGGGACTACGCGCACAACCACTGGCATGAAGCCATGATGACGTCCACATAGCTCTGCACACTGACCACGATAAATACCTGGCTCATTAGCGCGTGCCCATGCTTCATTAATGAAGCCCGGAACTGCGTCTTTCTTCACCGCTAGATCAGGCACCCACCAGGCGTGAATAACGTCATTTGAAGTAATCAAGAAACGAACTTTCTTACCGACAGGTAGAACCAATTCATTATCTACTTCTAATAAGTAGTTCTCACCTTTCTCTTCATCATTATTAATCTGAGAGTTCGGGGTGTGTAATTTACTGTGGAAATCGACACCATCTTCAACGTATTCGTAATGCCATAGCCACTGATAACCGGTAATCTTCACGGTCATATCATAGTCAGACGTATCGTACATATCGATTAGCGTCTTAGTCGCTGGAATAGATAAGGCGATAAGTACGACGAAAGGAATAATAGTCCAGATCGCCTCAATCGTTGTGCTCTCATGGAAGGTTGCCGGTGTTACACCCCGTGATTTGCGATGAGCGAAGATCGAATAGAACATCACACCAAAGACAATGATGGCAATGACCACACACAGCCAAAAGGCAATCATGTGCATGTCATATACTTCAGCACTGATATCAGTCACTCCGGGCGTCATATTAATCGGCTGGCCAGCCGCCAATGCAGAGCCGCTAACGACTGAGATGAATGCTAGACCGAGCCAAGCATTCAAGCGTTTAATCGCAAACATTATTTATTCTCCGTTTAAAAATATTTCTTATGAGTACACAACATTACTGAGTGCACTTCTTATTGAAGTGGATAGTTCCAGTCTTTCATCCTGCGAAAGAAAGGCTCCTACTTCTAGTTCTTTACCCTTGGAGCGCAATACAAGCTGCCCTGGGTGTGCCGCCACAGGTGACGGTTTTAAAACAATCTTTGTCCACGCAGTTTGAAACTGTGTGGTTTGCACCACGTGATCCCTACCAACGGCTACCGTAATGTAATCAGCATCTATCGATATCACCTCACGCCGTGTCGCTTTCAAGCAACACCAATATAAACCAGCCGTTAAGGCTGTGATTTCTAAACCAACAAACGGCAGGATCATCCACAATCCGTGTGCCGCAAAAGCCAAAGCCATACCGAAGGACAACACTGCCAGACTAGCAATCAGCGTCTGATTCGCCTTCCATGACGTTGAGAAGTTTGGTGTTACCACAAACTGCATTTGGGTCATCCTCGAACCCCTAGACTGTTTCCACAGACTATAGATTCTTCCACTGTTCTTTCTGGCCGCGACATATTAGCAACTATCTATCTCAAATGCATTTTCAAATAAGGAATACTTTCACTCTGTATGATCGACTAAAACAGGCCCTCTAAGCACTATCCAAACTGGCCAGGATGTGCAGGATGTGTACGTTTAATACACAAAGCCTTGATTGATTCAGCCTTCAGCAGCCTGCTGCCAAGCAAAAGCATAAATCACCTCATAGCTTGCTATATAGCGGCCTTCACTTGTCTTGTAGGCCTCATACTCGCTGACTACGGCCTGTAACCGTCTCGGGGTCAATAATCCGCGAGAACGCTCACCCAGCTGATTAGTCGCCCCAGTCTCTTTCAAACTACGCAATAATTGTCTAGGACTAGCATATTCAATTTGAATTACTTCACTTTCAACACGGGCTTGAGATAACCCACTCTTTTCAAGTAGATCACTCACCTCCTGTCTCGCTAAAAACGGGTTGACTCGCGGATACGGGTCAACTACGGCAAAACTACTGCGTAATTCCTTCAGCGTGTCTGGCCCAAAGGTCGAAAACAGTAACAGCCCCTGCGGGCGTAAGACTCGCTTACATTCGAGCAAGGCTGCTTCCAGGTCATTCAACCACTGAAACGTTGATGCTGAAAAAACCAGATCAACACTCGACCCACTAAAAGGCAGGAATTCGGCATCAGTACAGACCAAATCAGATGCTGCATCCATTGTTTGTGCGAAGCGTAGCATTTCTTCAGATAAATCAGCATTGATATAATGGCTTGCTGGATAACGTTCCAGCAAGGCTTTGCGTGCGAGGCCAGTGCCACCACCCAAGTCCAGTAGCGCATCTGGCGCTACGCTTAAGCCATCGAGCCGAGCAAGCAAGCGCTTACGAATCTCTTCTTGTACCTCGGCAGCAGCGTCATAACTCGCTGCTGCTGCACCAAAAGCGGCTGCCACTGCTGGCTTATTCACGATATTCAAGATTGCTTTATCTCTGCTTAATTTTTTGAGTGATGGCTCAGACTTTCATTCCAGGGCTGACAAATCGCCTCGGCCACAGCCGCAGTATGCGATAACTGCGGCACATGGCCAGCATCCGCAATAATATGGCAGTGACTATGCAAGACTGCAGCCAGATATTTACCCGCAGCCACTGGCAACACCGCATCATTTTGCCCATGAATAACACGCACAGGCTGCACAATTTGGGTTAATTCGTCTCGTACATCCATCGTCGACAATAATATTAACCCTGCCTCACATTCATCCATATTGTATTCTGAAACGGTACAAAGTTGCTGCAATAGACGCAAGCAAGGCTTTGCCTGCTGCTCACCCTTTACCTGTAATGTCATAAAACGCTGCAAGGTTTTTTCAGGTGCAGCTTTAAAGCGTTCGCAAAAATTACTCAGCCAACGGCGATCAATGCCATTAACCCCACCCTGATCACAGGGAAAATAGGCTGTACTAGCGATTAAGATCAGTCGCTTAACCTTATTCGGAAAGCGTACCGCTAGGCGCAGAGCCAATAAACCACCGAGTGACCACGCAATCAGCGTCGTATCCTCTGACATGCGCTGTGCTAGCGACTCAATATAGTCATCAACAGCTGACATCGATCCTAAGGCCTGGCCTGCAGGTAGCCAAGGAGGCTCTATCACGTCAATCTGGTAAGCCTGCTCTAATACTGGAATAATCGGATCCCAGATCGCGGCAGACGTGCCCCACCCGCTAATTAATAATGCGTTTACTTTCTTCATGCTAATGGATTAACACATGTTGCCTATCGATTTCATTGTCTTGTCTCAGCCTTCCTCGCTACTACTTATAATAGGTAGCTATATTATTGGCTCAATCTCTAGCGCCGTATTGGTCTCACGCAGCATGGGCCTGGCGGATCCACGCACGGTTGGCTCTGGCAATCCTGGCGCCACAAATGTCCTGCGCTCAGGCAATAAAAAAGCGGCCGCGTTAACCCTTATCGGCGATTTAGCTAAAGGTCTGTTACCGCTATTAGTGGCCAGACAGCTGCAGGTCGGCACAGAGTTACTCTGCGCCATGGCCTTAGCCGCCATAATTGGCCATATGTACCCGTTATTTTTAAAATTCAAAGGGGGCAAAGGGGTCGCTACGACACTCGGTGCACTCCTTGGTCTAAACCCAATATTGGCCCTAGTTTGGATATCACTATGGCTAGCTGTTGCCAAAATAACTGCTTATTCCTCGTTGGCAGCACTCATAGCCACCTTCAGCATTCCGTGGATAGCAGGGTTAGCACTGCAGGACCCTAGCATCACCCTAGCGTCGAGTTTGATCGCACTATTAGTTTGCTGGCGCCATCGCGGCAATATCCGCCAGTTAATCCAAGGCAAGGAAGCTAAGATTGGAAAAAATTAGCCTCCTATCCATAATTTAGCATTTATTCAGCGAGGGCTAAGTTCAGCTAATGGCCAGCGTGGACGCACCTTAATGGCGGCATCAGTATCATAATGTCCAGCCAATGCGTGCTGTAATCCGGCAAAAGCAATCATGGCACCATTGTCGGTACAGAGCCGTAATGCCGGTAACTGAACATCAATACCCTGCGTCTGCAAGGCTGATAAACGGCCGCGCAGCGCTTGATTAGCGCTGACACCACCAGCCACCACTAAGGTTTTTAGGCCCGTTTGTTGCAGTGCGCGTCGGCATTTCTCAGCCAGAGTATCAATAACAGCCGCCTGAAATGCTGAAGCGACCGCCATTTTAGCTCTGTCATCTTGGTTGCTGCGCTGATAGGCCAGCAGGGCGTGTGTCTTCAACCCACTAAAACTAAAATCCAAGCTATCTTTCGCCATTAAAGAGCGTGGGAATGGTTTATCTGAACGCACGCCTAAGGCCTCAGCCTGCACACTTAACTGCTCAATTAATGGCCCACCCGGATAGCCTAAACCCAGTTGCTTCGCAGTTTTGTCAAAGGCTTCACCAACGGCATCATCCAAACTTTGGCCAAGCACGTGATAATCAGCGATAGCCCGTGCCTCAACCAGCATGGTGTGACCACCAGAAACCAATAAACATAAGAAGGGGAACTGTGGTGCGCTGTGCTGCTCGATGAATGGCGCCAACAGATGCGCCTCCATGTGGTGCACCGCGACACTCGGCTTGCCTAATGCCCAGGCGAGCGAGCGGCCCACTGCGGCACCGACAAATAAGGCACCGACTAATCCCGGCCCTGCAGTATAGGCCAGGGTATCAATATCGTTGAGTGTGAGGTCGGCCTCGCGCAAACATTGCCGAATCAGCGGTAAAATACGCTGCACATGATCTCGTGAGGCTAATTCAGGGACTATGCCGCCGTATTTAGCGTGAGTAAGCACCTGACTGTGCAAGGTTTCAGCAATAAGACCGTCTCTTTCATCGACGATTGCGATCCCTGTTTCATCACAGGATGTTTCAATTCCGAGAACTTTCATGCTTTAAATTGGTTAAATGAGCTAAAAATGATTAATAACAGTTGAAATCGAGCATAGCGTATTTATAATCCACCGTCCTATTTTCCAATTAGTAAGAGATCCGAGGATTTATGCCTGGAGTACGAGTTAAAGAAAACGAGCCGTTTGATATCGCTCTACGACGTTTCCGTCGTTCATGTGAGAAAGCGGGCGTCCTAACTGAAGTTCG
>JAQWYM010000029.1 GCA_029253965.1 Gammaproteobacteria bacterium | reverse complement strand
CACCGAGTGAGGCTACGACCTCAATATTATGTCGCTCTAACAATCCTTGTAAGCCATCACGAAATAACGTGTGGTCGTCGATAATCAGTACGCGCAAGTGTGTACCCTCGCCTTGGTTGTTTGTTTATGGTTCATGACTGAATTCTAGAACAATTCGCGTTCCTTCGCCCGGTTCACTTTCTATTTCCAGTACACCGCCAAAACGACGGGCACGATCCTGCATAATAGAGAGGCCTATATGTTCACCACTGTGGCTACTACTTTGTGGCTCTTTAAAGCCTACTCCATCATCTTCTATCAATACTTTATAACTACCCTGCTGATTACAGGCCATCATAATACGTACATTTTCTGCTTCACTATGTTTACGTATGTTGTTCAGCGATTCCTGCATGATACGCAAAACATGGAACTCCGTCTCAGTCGGTAGATTTTTCTGTGGCCATTCATTCTGGAAAAAGATCTGAATATCGTCATTAATCTGACGAAAGCGCTCTATGGTCTGCTCAACCGCAGAAATAAGATTGGCCAAAACAGTAGGTGAGCGAAAATGTGCGATCAGTTCTCTGATCTCAGCATGCGCCTCAGTCACTGTTGCTTCAACCTTCTCTAGTTCATCCCATACCTGTACTTCATTACCCTGTTGCAAACTTTGGTCCAATAAGCGCACTCTAAAGCGGATACTGGTTAAGGTTTGCGCCAGTGAATCATGTAGCTCATTAGCAATATGGGTGCGCTCACGCATGATCGATAACTGCGTTTTTTGCTCATCTAGCTTTTCGCGCTCAATCGCTGCACCTAAATGCCTACCAACACTGGTTAGAGTCTCTTGTAAATCCTCAAAATCATTCAGACTTTCTTCAGGAAGATAGAGACTAAAGACACCTAATAATTTGCCGTGGTATTGCAGTGGTATGAGCAGCAGATGCATTTTTTCTGCGGCAAAAAATCGCTGACAGATATCTTCACTACAACTACTGACATTAGCTTGCAGTAGAGGAAAGGTCTCCACACCCGCTGCTTCTTTTGAATACTCCTGACAATGTTCGGCATAACGTAGCAGCCCTTCATCATCACAATTAATATGGTTCACTAAGTGTTGATTACCAATCTCATTAGTAACGGTTGCACTGGCCGCAGGTGAGTTTATTAATTCACTGGTGGTATGTAGAAACCGCGTTAATAAGGAATCAACATTTTCTGAGCTGTTAATGCTACTGGCGATATCATAAAGAATAGAAAGTGACCGTGTTTTCTGAGCGATATAAGCCGTATGCCTCTGCACCTGAGTCTCAGCATCACGCGATAAGGAGCGCAACATTTCGGTAATAAAACTCAGATCTTGATCAAGCTCACTGTACTCATCAACAGACTTAAGTCGTAACAGGTCATCAAAATTACCGGCACGAATACGTTGTATCCATTGCATTATGATTTCATTGGGCCGCATGTATTGCGACCAGACCCTGATGGCGAGCAACAGTAATAGCGTAATGGCTATGCCAATACTGCGCTCTAGGTCAGTTATGCCAACGGCTGCAGCCAATAGCAGCAGCAGACTGAGCACAAACACAAACAACATAATGAGGCTTTGTTTTATACGCATGAGTGGCTTCAGAGAACCTAACTAATCACTTAAGCTATTCTGCAGACTCTTCTGCAGGTGGCTTATAGTTCGGGTCATTTGGATTAAGAAAAACAAAGTGAAACTGCTTAGGTTCTAATTCAACATAGTCAATTACTGTACCTTGTAGCAGGAAAAGGCTTGTTTTCGCGACGACAATAGTCACTCCATGAGATTCAAAACTAACATCTTCACCTTTCGAATTTCCTACATCATCAAAGCCCATACCGTAATGCAGTGAACCGTCATCATTTTTAGTCGCCGCTAAACGTAATGGCAACATATCAACCTGCGATTCAATGGCTGCTTTTTTAATCTGTCCTGCTGCTACTTCTGAAACACTAATTTCTTCCATGAATTTAACCTAAACCTTCTGAATTTTTAAATATAATAAAAACAGTATAACAGCCTGTGCTTTTAGCTTTACTACGTACAACTGGCAGCAAAATCTAAAAAACGACTGACCCACTGATTTTGCTCGGTATGTCTCTGATGAACATAACAAGCCAAGGTATTATGCAGGCGCAAACCATCCTGCTGACCATTGATCCCTTGACCTCGTGTGACATCAAAACTCATTGCATAGTCCTGCCCTAAACCAGACAGGTAAGAGTAATGAAATTCATGTGCATTGATTACTTCAGTCGCTATTGATGGCCATAGCTGTTGGGCACTGTCTTTAAAACAAGTGTAGCCACGGCCTTGGGGTTTATCACTCATCATACAATCAGCATCAATCAGGCCAACCATTTCTCGGCGCTGACCTTTTTCGACGATAGCATTGCATAGGTACATCAAACCACCGCATTCTGCATAGGCTGGCATGCCGTTTTCAAGCGCCTGCTTAATATCTTGGCGTAAAGCACTGTTATGCTCTAACTGCTGCGCGTTGCGTTCGGGAAAACCACCACCGATAAACAACGCATCCGCTGCAGGCAGGCGCTCGTCTTGTAAGCTATCAAAAGGCACCAGCTCAGCACCCAATGCGGCAAAAGCCTCTAAATCATCCGCATAGTAAAAACCAAAGGCCTGATCACGGGCATAGGCCACACGTAATCGGCGTGAAGCTATCGGCTGACTGCTAAGCGGCAAAATACTGTGGTCTTGCTCGATAGCCGCTGCATTTTGCAATAACAGATCCAAATCAACCTGTTTTTCAATCACCGCAGCCAGAGCTTGTAGGCGTGTATTGGCAAGCGTGTCCTCATTACTTGGGATCAATCCGAGATAGCGCTCTTCAACAAAGACCTCATCATTTCGTTGCACCGCACCGAGAACAGGAAGGTTGGTGTAGCGGGCTATGACTTCGCGTAATTTCTGTTCATGCCGTGCACCACCGACAAAATTCAGGATCACACCGCAGATATTCACTTGTGGATCAAACTGTTGATAGCCTAATAACAATGGAGCAACCCCTCGAATCGTGCCGCGACAATCGAGTACCAGCACCACAGGGCTGCCTAAAAGTTTGGCTAAGGCTGCATTACTATTCGAGCCATCGACATTTAGTCCGTCATAAAGCCCTTTATTTGCTTCAATGAGAGTAAAGTCGGCATCTGCGCTTTTACTTTTGAACAGCGCCTTAATTTCGGCATCGCTTTGTGTCCAAAAGTCTAGGTTATAACAATCTCGTTTTGCAGCTGTGCTTAACCACATAGGATCGATATAATCAGGACCCTTCTTAAAGGGTTGCACGCGCAAACCACGCGCAGCTAGCGCGGCACAGATGCCGCTGCTTATAATCGTTTTGCCGGATGATTTATGTGCGGCAGAGATAAGAATTTGGCCCATAGGCTTAAATGGCTAAGAACTGTAAGAAAATGATGCTTTTATGGTGCAATGTGATGGTTCTCACTTTAGCACTCCAACCCTGTGATAGCGAACAACGTGACCTCAACTAACAACAGTTCTATGCCAAAAATTGGCCTTATTAGCCTCGGCTGCCCCAAGGCATTAGTCGACTCTGAACGTATTATTACGCAACTGCGCTCAGAAGGTTATGAGATCGCACCAGACTACGATGGCGCCGATGCCGTCGTCGTCAACACCTGTGGCTTTATTGATTCAGCAAAACAAGAATCATTAGAAACGATCGCCGAAGCACTTGAAGAAAATGGCAAGGTGATTGTTACCGGTTGCATGGGTGTCAACCCAGAGGATGTCAATGCGATTCCTGCAGAGGTCTTGAGTATTTCAGGGCCACAGGATGTTGATAGTGTTATGCGCAGCATTCGCTCTGCCGTACCGATCAAGAATGACCCCTTCACCAGCTTAATCCCTCCACAGGGCATTAAATTAACCCCCAAACACTATGCCTACATCAAGATTTCTGAAGGCTGCAACCACAAATGCAGCTTTTGTATTATCCCTTCGATGCGCGGCAAACTGGCCAGCCGAGAGCTGGCTAGCATCATGCAAGAAGCCGAGGCATTAGCAGCGGCTGGTGTTAAGGAACTGCTGATTATTTCGCAGGATACCAGTGCCTATGGTCTGGATATTCGCAATGAAGCACAAATGTGGCGTGGTCGGGTTTATCAAAACACTCTGCTAGACCTCTGCTCGGCACTCTCTGAACTGGGCATTTGGGTACGTCTCCATTACGTTTACCCCTACCCTCATGTGGAAAAAATTATTCCCTTGATGGCTGCAGGCAAGATCCTGCCCTATATTGATGTGCCGTTTCAGCATGCCAGCCCAAGAATTCTTAAGGCGATGAAACGCCCTGCCTCGAGTAGCAAGTCGATGGCGCAGATTAATCGCTGGCGTGAAATATGTCCTGATATTGCGATACGCAGCACCTTCATCGTCGGTTTCCCAGGGGAAACGGATGATGATTTCGAGGAGTTACTTGATTTCCTTCAAGAGGCACAGCTTGAACGAGTGGGCTGTTTCCAGTACTCACCGGTACAAGGCGCAACGGCTAACGCTATAGACGGTCAGGTACCCGATGAGGTTAAAGAAGAGCGCTGGCATCGTTTCATGCAAACGCAGGCAGAGATCAGCGAAGACAAGCTTGAAGAGAAAGTCGGTCGCAGCTTAGACGTCCTCATCGATACCATTGATGAAGAAGTCGCTACCGCTAGAAGTTACGCCGATGCGCCAGAAATTGATGGTGTTGTGCGTGTCTTTGGCGGTGAAGATTTAGCCGTTGGTGATATTATTAAGGTCAATATTGAAGCCGCCACTGAGTACGATTTAATCGCAACGGTTGCGGACTAACGTTGAGCGCAGCCTCTGGGCGTGAAAATTCGAGGCTATGATAGTTGCCACGTATTAAGTAGCTGGCAGCTCATCTAGTTTCTTTAACTATCTGATTTACAAGCTAGTTTCTCTAATAAAGCGTGTTACCTTTAGGTGATTTTTTCACGGCTATACTGGCATATAAGCCATATTAAGCAGAAAGACTTACTATAAATGGTTGCACCCTCAGCTAGTCACGAGATAATGTAGCTCAGCATCGCCAAGATGCATTAGTAGCCAGTAAACATAATGAGGTTCATTTGCAGTGGAAAGAATACCCGCAACCCTAATTCCCGGTGATGGCATTGGCCCAGAGATCATCGACGCCACACTAAAAGTTCTAGATGTATTAGGCGCAACATTTGACTGGGATACTCAACTTGCCGGCATGGCGGCTGTAGATGCCCATGGCGACCCTCTTCCAGGAGATACTATCGCTAGTATTCGCAAGACAAAACTTGCACTGAAAGGGCCTCTGACGACGCCTGTAGGGGATGGTTTCCGCTCTATCAATGTGCGTTTACGTGAAGAATTTAAGCTTTTCGCCAATGTTCGCCCAGCACGCAGCTTTTTAGTCGGTGGACGCTTTGAGAACGTTGATTTAGTCCTCATTCGTGAAAATCTAGAAGGTCTCTACGTCGGCGTTGAACATTACATCCCGATTGCAGATGACCCACATGCCGTGGCTGAAGCCTCCGGCATTATCACCCGCCATGGCTGCACCCGCTTTTCCGAGTTCGCCTTTAATTGGGCCATTCGAAACAACCGCAAGCGTGTCACCATCGTGCATAAAGCGAATATTTTAAAAAAACTCA
>JAQWYM010000076.1 GCA_029253965.1 Gammaproteobacteria bacterium | reverse complement strand
AATGAAGACAAACCGTGGTGCTGCGAAGCGCTTCAAGAAAACAGCAACTGGAAAGTACAAGTGTGGCCAGTCTCATCGTCGTCATATTTTGACGAAGAAGAGTACTAAGCGTAAGCGTCATCTACGTGCCAGCGAAGTAGTTGCGGACGTCGATACTCCGATGGTCCGCCGTATGCTTCCGTACAGCTAATAGAGAGGAAAGCATAAATGTCTAGGGTAAAACGCGGCGTAACCGCACATGCGCGTCATAAGAAAGTCTTAGCTAAAGCTAAGGGTTATTACGGCGCACGTAAAAACATCTATCGCGTAGCAACGCAGGCTGTAACCAAAGCTGGTCAGTATGCTTATCGTGACCGTCGCCAGCGTAAGAGACAATTCCGCTCGCTGTGGATTGCACGTATTAATGCAGCGGCACGTCAGTTTGATATTTCATACAGTCGTTTGATTGACGGCTTGAATAAAGCATCGATTGAAGTTGATCGTAAAATGCTTGCTGAATTAGCGGTGCATGACATCAGCGCCTTTGGTCAATTAGCTGAGCGCGCAAAAGCTCAACTGTAAGATCAATCGAAGCCGATGCAGTCAATTAAGGGAAAGGTTTCGACCTTTCCCTTTTTTGTTTGCGCCGGCTTAATTTAGTTATTTATGACTGTAGGGCTTGCCAGTCGATCCAGCATCCCTTAGCTTAGGCCTGATATGAGTGAATTAGACCAGCTTTTGCAAACCGCTAGTGAGCAAATCACAGCGACCGATAATCTCAAGATCCTTGACGATATACGTGTCCATTATTTGGGCAAAAAAGGTGTCGTCACGGAGCAGTTGAAGACGCTAGGCAAACTACCCGCTGAAGAGCGCAAGTCTGCCGGTCAGCGTATCAATCAGGTTAAACAGGCCATTCAAGCACTGCTTGAAGCACGCGGTAAAACACTGCAAGCCGAGGCCATTGCGGCCAAGCTAGCGAGTGAGGCGATTGACGTCACCTTGCCGGGCAGGCGTTCTAGCCGTGGCAGTCTGCATCCTGTATCGATAACGCTACAGCGCATCCAAAACATTTTTGCTAACTATGGCTTTAGTGTTGCCGATGGCCCAGAAATTGAAGATGACTTCCATAATTTTGAAGCGCTGAATATTCCTGAGCATCATCCGGCACGGGCAATGCACGACACCTTCTACTTCGATGACGGTTTACTGCTACGCACGCATACCTCTTCCGTGCAGATTAGAACCATGCAAGAGCAGGCGCCGCCAATCCGTATTATTGCCCCGGGTCGCGTCTATCGCTGTGATTCAGATGTTACCCATAGCCCGATGTTCCATCAGGTTGAAGGGCTTTGTGTTGACCCTGATGTCAACTTTGCACAGCTCAAGGGTTTAGTGATTGAATTTCTACATACCTTCTTTGATAACGATCAATTAGGAATTCGCTTTCGACCTTCTTATTTTCCCTTTACTGAACCCTCTGCTGAGGTTGATATTGAGTGGCGTGATAAAGATGGCAAGGCAACCTGGTTAGAAGTGATGGGCTGCGGCATGGTGCACCCTAATGTCTTCGACAAAGTAGGTATCGATAATAATAAGTTTTCTGGCTTTGCCTTTGGCTTAGGTGTTGAGCGTTTAGCCATGCTTTATTACGGCGTGCGCGATTTAAGAATGTTCTATGAAAACGACCTGCGTTTTCTACAACAGTTTAGCGAGCGAGGTTAGGGCGAATGAAGATCAGTGAACAATGGCTGAGAGAATGGGCCAACCCAGAGGCAACGACTGAAGAACTTGGTCAGGCCTTAACAATGGCCGGTCTTGAGCTCGATGGTATTGAAGGTGCCGCAGCTGCACTTGATGGCGTTGTCGTCGCACGCATTGATGCGATTGAACGTCATCCTGATGCCGACAAACTGCAGATCTGTAGTCTTAATATTGGCACGGCTGAGTTGCAGCAAGTGGTCTGTGGTGCTGCTAATGCGCGCCTAGGCTTAACGGTGGCGCTGGCCACTGTTGGCACTATCTTGCCTAATGGCGTAGAGATTAAGGCCGCTGAGCTGCGTGGTGTCGCCTCAAATGGCATGCTCTGTTCCTTAGCTGAGTTAGCCTTGGCTGATGAGGCTGAGGGCATCTTAGAATTAGCCAGTGATTTAACACTGGGTCAGTCATTGCATCAGGCCTTAGCACTCAATGACCAGATTTTTGATATTGATTTAACGCCAAACCGTGCCGACTGCCTGAGTATCTTAGGCGTTGCCCGTGAAGTCTCTGCGCTCTACCAAGTCGCTTTGAGTGAGATGCCTGAGTCGACTGTTAATGAAGTAGCAGAGATCACTCAGCTCAACGTTAAGGTCAGCGCAAAAGATGCCTGTCCGCGTTACTGTGGTCGTGTCATTAGTGATGTTGATGTCAGTGCTGAAACACCGATGTGGATGAGTGAACGATTACGCCGCGGCGGTATACGTAGCATTAATGTCGTTGTCGATGTCTGTAACTACGTCATGTTAGAACTGGGTCAGCCGATGCATGCCTTTGATCTGGAGATACTAACGCCAGATATTGAGGTGCGTTATGCGCGTGATGCCGAGAAATTAACCTTACTCGATGGTAATCCGATTAGTTTGAAGTCAGACCAGTTAGTTATTGCTGATGCCGATAAGGCCTTGGCTCTGGCCGGTATTATGGGAGGGCTGGACTCAGCCGTGCAGCGCGGCAGTGGTCAAATCTTCTTAGAGAGTGCCTTCTTTGATCCTATTAAGATCGCCGGTAAGGCACGCATGTTTGGTTTGCATACCGAATCCTCACATCGCTTTGAACGCGGTGTAGATCCGCAGCTAGCGCCGATAGCCTTGGATCGTGCGACAGCATTGATACAACAACTGGCCGGCGGTCATGCCGGTCTGAAGAGTGAAGCGCTAGACCTGCCGAGCATGCCGCCGCGCCACCAGATCAGTTTGGATGTGCAACGCGCAGAGCAACGCTTAGGTGTTGAATTAACCCGCGATCAGGTCGAAAAAATGTTTCTTGGTCTGCACTGTGAAGTGCAGCAAGACTCCGCAACAGGTTTGACCGTGACCGCACCGAGTTATCGGTTTGATCTGTCGATAGAAGTCGACTTGATTGAAGAAATTGCACGCTTGATAGGTTACGACCAAATACCCGTTGCCGCACTAGCCACCGATGCTAATGCGATATTAGCCGCGGCAAAGACCAATCAAAGTGCTTATCGCTTACGCCAAGAACTGGCTGCTATGGGCTATAACGAAGCAGTTACCTTCAGCTTTATTGAAGCTGAATATGCTCAAGTCTTTTCTGCAAAGGCTGGTAAAGCCCTGGCTAATCCTATCTCGACTGATCTATCGACCATGCGCACCAGTGTCTGGCCAGGATTATGTGTCGCAGCGAGCTATAACCTTAAACGCCAGCAAAGCAGTATTCGCTTTGTTGAGTTAGGCCGTAAATACCTCCCTCATGCACAAGGGGTTAGTCACTGTGACGTCGTTGCCGGCTTGGTCGTTGGTGAGGCTGAGCCTCGACAATGGTCGCAAACCAGCCGAAATCTCGACTTTTATGATGTCAAAGGGGATCTTGAGAGTATTTTTGAAGAGCTGGGTGTTTTATCACGCATAGGTTTTCAATCCACTCAAAAACAAGGCCTGCATCCGGGTAAGACGCTTGCGATCTTATGCGATGAAAAAGTCATTGGTAGCCTCGGTGTTTTACATCCCGAAGTCGCTAATCAGTTCAACATGTCTGAGCGCGAGGTGATTGTTTTTGAATTCGAGTGGTCAGCTGAATTGTTTAAAGCGGCTCGCAGTGTCTTTTCCAGCTGGTCAAAATACCCTACTGTAAGCCGGGATTTATCACTCCTTGTGGATGAGGAGTTGTCGGTACAAAGCCTATTAGACGTCATTTCTGGGCTTGATATGGCGTATTTAATACAGTTTGAGGTGTTCTCCATCTACCAAGGTCAGGGCGTGCCTGCAAGTCAAAAAAGTATCTCTTTGAGCTTGATTTTACAGGATTTTTCCGCCACTCTAACTGACAAACAAATAGAAGAAAGTGTGGCGAAAATAGTGACTGAGCTGCAAGATAAATGTAAGGCAGAGCTAAGAAACTAATATAATCATGGCGTTGACTAAAGCAGACATGGCCGAGAGCTTATTTGAAGAGCTCGGTTTAAATAAACGAGAAGCGAAAGAGTTGGTTGAAGCCTTCTTTGAAGAAGTGCGCCTTGCCCTTGAGGAAGGGGAAGAGGTAAAATTATCAGGCTTTGGTAATTTTGTGCTTCGCGACAAGAATCAGCGACCCGGCCGCAACCCTAAGACGGGTGAAGAAATACCGATTACCGCTCGTCGAGTCGTTACCTTTCGACCCGGGCAAAAATTAAAATCACGAGTAGAGGAATATGCTGGAAGCCAGCAATAATAAGGAACTCCCAGAGATACCGTCAAAACGGTATTTTACGATTGGTGAAGTCAGCGAACTTTGCATCGTAAAACCGCATGTACTGCGTTATTGGGAGCAGGAATTTCCTACTCTAAGTCCGGTTAAGCGACGTGGTAACCGTCGTTACTATCAGCGACATGACGTGGTTTTGATCCGTGAAATCCGTAGTTTATTATACGAGCAGGGCTACACCATTGGTGGTGCCCGTCAAAAGCTCAGTGAGAGCAGCGAAAATAACGAAGCCAAGCAACAGGGCTTTGAAGACATTCGTGACGAATTAGAAGACCTACTGCAGCTACTCAACCACAATCCCTAGCTTTTCCTAGTTTTTCTGGTCTTGCGACCGTGCAAGCCTGAGTCATCTCGATATAATTAAATTGAATCGGGGTGTGGCGCAGTCTGGTAGCGCACCGCAATGGGGTTGCGGTGGTCAGAGGTTCAAATCCTCTCATCCCGACCATTCATGACATCCATGTTTCATTCTTTCCTTACCAATATTTTTTAATCCCACTGTATTAACTTATTTTATGCGCTTGGCATGATGACTGATCTTAAATTGCGAGGTCCTACAGCTAGGCAGGCTAGGTTAATAGGCTGTTTTTGTAACATCTCAACCTAAAATAAGGCGAAGAGCTTGCTGCAAACCGCTATACTCGAATACCTTAATTGACCTTAAAATGACGGGTTTTTGATGAATTCAATCTTTCAGTATTTTGATCTTGAGCTAGTGTTGCTGTTGGCTACGCTAGTCAGTGGGGTTGTTGTCTTAATTGACCGCTATTGGTTACGGCCCACTAGGCATGAAAAAAAGCTCAGTGTTGAGCCGTGGTATGTGGATTATTCGCGATCATTTTTCCCGGTGCTAATTATTGTACTGATCCTGCGTTCATTTGTTGCTGAGCCCTTCCGTATTCCTTCTGGCTCAATGATGCCAACCCTGCTTCATGGTGACTTCATTCTGGTGAATAAGTTTGCTTATGGGCTGCGTCTGCCGGTGACGCATAAAAAGATTCTCTCAGTGTCTTCACCTGAGCGTGGTGATGTCATGGTTTTCCGTTACCCACAAAATCCAAAGTTGGATTACATCAAGCGTGTGATTGGCTTGCCGGGTGATCGTATTGAATATTACGACAAGCAGCTGACTATCAATGGTCAGCTGATACCGCAGCAACGTTTAGGGGTTTATGCCGGTAAAGGGCGAGATGCTGCGATGAATGGTGCAGCACATAATGTTGAGTCATTAACGACTGTTGACCACTCGATCTTAGTGGTGCCGCATTACAATCCACGTGAAGGCTCCTGGTTGGTGCCTGAGGGGCATTATTTTATGATGGGTGATAACCGCGATAACAGTAATGATAGTCGTGTTTGGGGCATGGTGCCTGAGGCTAATCTGGTTGGTAAGGCATTCTTGGTATGGATGAACTGGGACTTTGCCAGTGGTGAATTCGCAGCCAGTCGTATCGGCAATAGTATTCACTAAGGAGCATCTGGTTTAATCGTGACTGATACTGTCTTTAAGAAGCTTTTCGCACTCCCTGATGAGATTACACAATCGGATATTTTCCGAGAGGCGATGACGCATCGAAGTGCCGCTAAGAAAAATAATGAACGCTTAGAATTCTTGGGTGATGCAGTGCTCGGTTTAACGATGAGTCGCATATTGTTTGAAAGGTTTCCAGAGTGCGATGAAGGCGATTTAAGTCGTTTGCGTGCACACTTGGTGTGTAAGCGAGCACTCACTGAAATAGCAATAGACCATAAATTGAGTGAGGTCATCCTTCTCGGTGCCGGAGAACGTAAGACTGGTGGCCATAAGCGCGACTCTATTCTTGCAGATGCCGTTGAGGCAGCTATTGCGGCTGTTTATCGGCTAAAGGACTTTGATTATGCCTTTGATTTTGTCCAACGTATCTACGCTGAGCAGCTACAGAACTTGCCGGATACGCAGAGCTTAAAAGACCCTAAGACGCGACTACAAGAGTATCTACAAGGTCTTCAGATTGCAGTGCCCGCATATGAGACGCTGTCTGAGAGAGGTGAGGCTAATGATAAAACTTTTCATATTGAATGTAAGATTGCAAAATTGAATTTACGTACAGAAAGTGAAGGTAAAAGTAAAAAGAAGGCTGAGCAAACTGCTGCGGCATTAATGATTGAACAGTTACTTTCTGAGGCCTCTGGAAAATGAGTACACGTTGCGGCTATGTCGCTATTATTGGTCGTCCGAATGCAGGTAAGTCGACTTTGTTTAATCACTTCATTGAAACTAAGGTTTCTTCGGTCAGCTATAAGCCACAGACGACACGACATCGTATCCTCGGTGTGCGTAGTGAGAAAAAGTCACAGTTTGTTTTTGTTGATACTCCCGGTATTCACCTTGGCGGTAAAAAGCTACTCAATCGCATACTCAATAAAAACGCATTGAATGTACTGCATGATGTGAATCTAATTTTATGGCTAGTCGATTGCAAAGCCTGGACTAGTGAAGAAGATAATATTTTACGTTCGTTGAAAGATGTCGATTGCCCGGTGATATTGGTGATCAACAAAATTGATCAGCTAACCAAGCGTGATCAGCTCTTCCCGATTTTATCGGCGCTGTCGAAAAAGTATGATTTTGCTGAAATCGTGCCGATCTCCGCTTTAAAAAGAGACAACATTTCGGCCTTACTAAGCTCCAGCGAGCGCTACTTACCGCAGTCTGAGTTTTTCTATCCAGAAGAATACGTCACCGACAGAGATATGCGCTTTATCATGGCAGAGTTAATCCGCGAGTCGGTCTTTGTTCATCTCGGAGCTGAGCTACCTTACGCCACGCATATTGATGTTGAATCGGTTGATGAGCAACCCGGAATGGTGCATATCGAAGCCGCTGTTTGGGTTGAAAAAGAGTCTCAAAAAGGGATCTTCATCGGTCATCGTGGTGAGATGTTGAAGAAGATTGGTGCCGGTGCTCGGGTTGCGATTGAACGTAGTACGGAAAGCAAAGTTAATTTAAAGCTGTGGATTAAAGTGAAGAAGGACTGGCAGAATAATCCACAGGTCGTCGCTGAATACGAGAAGTAACCGAAGCAATAATGCGAGTTGATCTAGAGCCTGCTTATATCTTACATACACGTGCCTATCGTGAGACTAGCCTCTTGGTCTATGCATTGACGGCAGATCATGGTGTGGTGCATCTGATCAGCCGTGCATCGAAGAAAAAGAACGGCAATATGATTCAGCCTCTGATCAAGTGTTATCTGACCTGGTCTGGCAAGGGCAGTCTGCTGAGTTTGAATAAGATTGAGCTAGAGCATTCTAAATACTCCCGAAATTTCCGCAGTCACGTCCAATGTTTGTATATCCATGAACTCCTCTTACGGCTTGTTCCTGAGCACAGTCCTGCTCCGGAACTCTTTGATTTATATGAGCTAACGCTGGAGAAGATGCTAAAATCTCCAAATGATGAAAGCTGTTTGCGACTCTTTGAACTGGAGCTGCTAGGGATTATTGGTCATCCGCTGCAATTAGATTTTGATTATCAAAATAATTTAGCAGTTGCTGCTGAGCGAGATTATCGTTATGTGCCCGATGCGGGTCCAGTGCTATGCGCTGCCTCCAGTCAACACTGGGATAGCATCAGAGGATGCACCTTATTGGCTATGGCCGCAGCTGACTTTCAAACAGAAAACTTACCCGCGATGAAGCGTTTTTTACGCGGTTTACTCGAATTTTACTTACGTGGTAAACCGGTGCTCACTCGACAATTGTTTAAGGTGAATTAAGTGCAAAATAAGCAAGTCCGTTTAGGCGTGAATTTGGATCACGTCACCACACTGCGCCAAGTAAGAGGCACTCCTTATCCTGATCTACAGGAGGCTATTCGTATATCAGAGGTGGCAGGTGCTGATGGCATCACCATGCATCTGCGTGAGGATCGCCGTCACATTCAGGATGCCGATGTCTACGCCTCACGACAAGTCATTCAAAGCAGCATGAACTTAGAAATGGCGGCGACAGCCGAGATGCAAAGTATTGCGATTAAGGTGAAGCCGGATTACTGCTGTATTGTCCCTGAGCGTCGTGAAGAACTGACCACGGAAGGGGGCTTAGATGTTTTGGGTCATCTCTCTCGTATGCGTGATCTCGTCACCGCCTTGAGTGAGCATGACATACAAGTGTCTTTATTCATCGAAGCAAACAAAAAAGTGATTGATGCGGCTGCAGAAATTGCTGCCCCTATTATTGAGTTACACACCGGTCACTATGCAGATTTACCTGAAGAGCATAGAGCTGAGGAATTACAGCGCATTGATGAGGCGACACAACATGCGCTTAAGTTAGGCCTGATTGTTAATGCTGGGCATGGATTGAATGTCAGCAATGTCCGTGAGATTGCTGTTATTCCGGGTATGAATGAGTTGAACATAGGTCATTCTATTATTGCTGATGCACTGTTTATGGGTCTTGAAGGCGCCATCTTACGCATGCGTGCCGCTATGGATGGAGAGGTTTAGTGAAACCACTAGGCTCAGGCATTGATATTGTCGAGGTGTCACGTATTGATGCCTTGCTTGCAAAGCAGGGTGATCGATTTGCAGAAAAAATATTACATGTCGACGAATTAAGTGCATTCTATGAGCAGAAAAATAAAGCGGCATTTCTAGCCAAACGCTTCGCTGTGAAAGAGGCTGCATCGAAGGCATTAGGTGTGGGTATCGGTCGCTCAATCGGTTGGCAAGATATCTACGTTAGTCATACTGATTTAGGCCAGCCCTTGTTACATTTTAGTGAGGCATGCCAGCAACGACTGCCAGCAACTCGTGGCACCAGTTTGTTAAGTATTTCTGATGAGCGCGCTTATGCGGTTGCCCATGTTCTACTGTTTGCTGAAGAGAAACCATAATGAAAACTAAAACCTTAGCGGATTTTGTCGGTAATACACCACTGGTGCGATTACAGTTTCTAAATCCCAACCCTTCGAATACGATTTTACTCAAGCTTGAAGGTAATAATCCCGCTGGATCGGTCAAGGATCGACCGGCTTTATATATGATTCAAGCGGCAGCAGCTCGCGGTGAGATCTCTCCTGGCGATACTTTGATTGAAGCGACCAGTGGCAACACTGGTATTGCCTTGGCGATGGCAGCAGCCGCACAGGGTTATCGCATGATCTTAGTGATGCCTGCGAATATGACGATGGAACGGCGTGCGGCGATGGCAGCCTTTGGTGCGGAGTTGATCATTGTTAGTGAGCAGGAAGGCATGGAGGGTGCACGTGATGTTGCTCTGAAGATGCAAGCTGCTGGTAAGGGTCGAGTCCTCGACCAATTTGCCAATCCTGATAATTCAGAAGCCCATTACCGGACCATGGGCCCAGAGATCTGGAAAGATACCGAAGGCAAGGTCACTCATTTTGTGAGTTCCATGGGCACGACTGGCACCGTTATGGGGACCGGTCGTTATCTGCATGAGCAAAATCCAGATATACAGATTGTTGGTGTTTATCCTGAGGAAGGCTCTGCAATACCGGGTATCCGAAAATGGGCGAAAGCCTATGAACCCGGTATTTTTGATGAATCTAAAGTGGATCAGATTATGACAGTCTCACGTGCAGATGCTGATGCGATGACAATCAAATTAGGACAGAAAGAAGGCATATTCTGTGGTATTTCAGCCGGCGGTGCCTTACATGCCGCCCTGCGCCTGTCAGAGCAGGTCGAGAATGCGGTGATTGTTAGCATCATCTGTGATCGCGGTGATCGTTATATTTCGACGGGATTATTCAACCCTAAATAGCCTATTCTGCGTGCAAGTGGAGTCACTTGTTAAGTAACTGCTGTAATGCGCGCATGAGAAAGCGACTCGGATGAACGGCCTGCCTTAGGCTCCGGTTTAAGGGGTTTGGCTGAGCACTGATCTCACTTGCCAAGGCCTCACTGCATAATGGAATCCAAGCGAGACCGCGTGAGCCGAAAGCAGTGTTTAAATAAAGCCCATCATAATATTGAGCCGCAGCATAATCCTGACGGGTGTCACCTAAGGCAGCGCGTTCATACAGCTGTCTAAAGCGTGCAGAGTCGGCGACGGCGCCGACAATAGGTAGGCGGTCAGGGCTGACTGCACGAATAGCCGCACGTCCACCAAGATTACTCTTATCTTTATCAGCTAAGGTCCCTAGCATCTTCTCTAGCTTGATGAAATTGTCAGCATGCTCAGACGCTCTGATATCAGTGGCCGTATCATCACTAATAAAGCTAGCCCCTAAGACATAGCTGTTGTCGATCTCTGGTGTCAGATAGACATCCGAACAGAGTATGCACTGCGGATGTTGGCTGAAGCTTTGACTTGGGATCAGGCTTATTTGTCCTCGCTTTGGACTCAGAGGACACCATTCAGTTTGCACGAATTGATTAGCATGCTCGGCATTCGCAAGGATAACCACATCAGCGGATAAAGCCGCTTGGTTGCCACTGGGTTTTGCCAGCCACTGTTTATTATCAGTATCGTCGTTATATTGCAGTGAGACGATTTCAGTATTGGCAATAAATTCGATGTCATATTGCTGCTGCAAGAGGCTACAAATCTGTGCCGGTATCGTCCAGCCAGCCTTTGCAATCCACCAGGCAGGTTCTGTTATAGCGCAGTGGCTATAGTCGCTGGCCTGCTCTTTGGAGACTCTGCAAAGTAAGGACTCAGGGATCGCTTCCTGTTCATATAAACGTTGCATGCGTTGCCATTGTTTGGCGTCACGTGCGACCTGAATGACACCGCAGGCATCCCACTTTAACTCGGGGAACTGAGCCTTTAGATGATTTAAAAATCTGAGACTGTATTCAAAGCCAAGCAGCGTCAGCTGTGATTGTGCATCATGATCAACGCTTAAACGTGGCATTAATATAGCGTTCTGATTGCCAGAGCCAGCCATTGCGGGCGCCTTATTACGATCAACAACGCGTACCTGCCAACCACGTTTTTTGAGTGCAGCAGCGGTACAGAAGCCACTTAATCCTGCACCAATAATTAAGGCGGTCTTTGTTTTGCTAGCGTGCTTAGCATGGGCCTGAGCGTGTAACCAACTCTTGTCTTTTAAGGTGAAACTCGGCGTATCTTTTTGTCTGGCTTTAACGCCGATGAGAATAGGCTGTTGATCAGCTTGATCCTCAGAATTGTGGCTGATCTTGGCTTCAATTTCAAAGCCAGCCGCTTGTAAATTGAGCTCTGATTGTTGCCTTAGACTATCGTCACCTTGAGTGATGCCTGCTAGATAGCCAGCAGTGGCGGTGAGGCGAAAGAGTCCATCACTAAGCGCCGCACTATAGGGCAGCATTGCTTGAGATGGATGCCTAGCCCCTAAGATCCAAGCATCAGCACTAAACTCCAATTCGCTGATGACTTCTGTAATATCACCCCAATATAAATCGAGCTTAATATTAGCCGCAGCAAAATGTATTCGGTGTTGGCCCTGCAATCGATCTGGATACTCTACTAACAACTGCTCAGCACATACTGAGGAGAGGCCAAGCTGTTGGTAGAGCTGACGTAACTGATCAATAGCAATGGGCTCTGCTTCAATGCTGCTGAAGACTAATTGCTTCCCCTTGTTTTCTTGTTGCCAGAGTTTTGCAGTAGTCAGAAAGGTGATGCCAGTAGAAAAACCAAGCTCAGCAATATGAAAGTTATCCTGCTGCTGCCAGCGTTGGCTTACTTGGCTTGCAAGTAACAGTTGTTGGCAGGCATGCTCAGCCTGCGGAAGTGAAAAAGGATAACTTTGAGTCACTTCTGAAGAGGACAGCGGATCGCTATTGAATTGCAGTTCTGTGGCTTTAACTGTTAGCATACGAGTCTAATTTTCACATCGCAGCAGCGCCGTAAAAGCTGGGTTTTTTGATCGGCTTAAATGATTTTTTGCGCTGCGCATGGTGTATGTTTTTGACTCTGTTGTTACTAAAGGTCGCAGTGATTAAATGAGTATACTCGTATTTGATATTGAAACCGTTCCTGACGTTGTGTCGGGTCGAAAAATCCATAAGCTTAGCCCTGACCTAGCTGATAAAGATGTCGTCAAGGCGATGCAACATCTACAGTTTCAGAAATCAGGTAGTGAATTTTTACCTTTGCATCTGCAACGCATTGTTGCGATCTCGGTGGTCTTTCGCAAGAACGAACAGCTCAAGGTTTGGTCCTTGGGTGAAGAGGAATCGTCAGAGAAAGAATTGATTCAACGTTTCTTTGAGGGGCTTGAGCAACATAATCCAACCCTAGTGAGTTGGAATGGGGGTGGCTTTGATTTGCCGGTATTGAATTATCGCTCGTTATTGCACGGTGTGCAGGCAGCACGTTACTGGGAAACCGGTAATGAAGATAACTCATTCCGCTATAACAACTATCTCAGCCGTTTCCATTGGCGCCATACTGATATCATGGATGTGCTTGCCGGTTTTCAACCGCGCGCTAGCGCCAAGCTTGATGAAGTGGCGACCATGTTAGGCTTCCCTGGAAAGTTTGGTATGAGTGGCGCTGATGTCTGGCAGACCTATCAAGATGGTGGTCTAGCGGATATTCGTCATTACTGTGAGACGGATGTGCTAAACACTTATTTGGTCTATCTGCGCTTTGAGATGATTAGTGGCCGGATGATGCCAGCACAGTATGATAATGCGATTAAGCAGGCACAGGATTTACTGCAGGCTTCAGATAAGAAACATCTGCATGACTTCTTGGATGTCTGGCAGCAGGGTGACGCTTAAGCGCTGCGACTGCCAAAGTTTCAGAGGCTGTTAGGTCAGCCTCTGAATGCTCATTACTCTAAGTCAGTAACTGGCGCAGAATACCGCCATAGATCTCGGTCAGCTGATTCAGCTCAGCAATATCAGTATGCTCATCAATCTGGTGGATGCTGGCGTTAATAACCCCCAGCTCTACGATCTCAGCTCCCGTTGGTGCAATGAATCGACCATCCGATGTGCCTCCGCCAGTGGATAACTCAGTATCGCGGCCTGTAACCGCCTGAATCGCCTCTTGGCAGGCCTCAACTAAGCGACCCTCTGCGGTGAGGAAAGGATTGCCTGACAAACGCCAGATTAATTCGCTCTCAACTGCGTAGCTTGCAATCACAGCCTCTATCTTCTGCCTAATCTCAGTATCTGTAATCTCCGTTGAGAAACGTAGATTGAAGGATGCCTCTGCGGTTCCGGGAATGACATTCTCAGCACCCGTGCCCGAATTAATATTCGATACTTGGAAGGTGGTTGCTGGAAAATGGTCATTACCTTGGTCCCATTCAATTGCCGCTAGCTCCGACAAGATCTGCGTCAGTGGATGAATCGGATTAGTCGCAAGGTGAGGATAAGCAACATGGCCTTGTTTGCCTCTGATAATGAGCTGGGCACAGAGTGAGCCGCGACGACCGTTCTTGATGGTGTCGCCAACATGTGCGGTGCTTGAAGGTTCACCCACTAAGCAATAATCGATCGCAATTTTTTCTTGCTGCAAGTATTCAACGACCTTTACCGTACCATTAACAGCTGGACCTTCTTCATCACTGGTGAGGAGGAAGGCGATTGAACCTTTGTGGTCAGGAAATTCTGCAATGAAGGTTTCACAGGCAACTGCCATCGCGGCAATCGCTGTTTTCATATCAGCGGCACCACGGCCATGCAGTTGACCCTCGGCTACGGTTGCGGCAAACGGTGGGTAGGTCCAGTTTTCTTCTGGGCCGGTGGGGACGACATCGGTATGCCCAGCAAAGACAAACAAAGGCGCTTCTGTGCCCTTACGTATCCATGCATTACTGACTTCAGCAAAGGCTAGCGGCTGATGTCTGAAACCACTCTGCGCTAGACGTTCTGCCAATAAATCGAGACAACCCTCATCTTTTGGAGTCACAGAGGGACGTTGAATTAGTTGTTGGCTGAGTTCTAGAGTTTTATTCACGATTGGTTCCATAGGTGCTGTGAGCGAGCCATCAATGTCACATCATTAGGCATCGAGTAAGCTTTCATAGTGTTCATTATTATAGCCCACCATAAGGTGTTTTTGCGTGCCATGCCATTGCAGTACTGGACGTTTGATTAAGGTCGGCTGGCTATGCATTAATTGAATCGCATGCGCTTCATCAATATTAAGTTTAGCGGCAGCATCAAGCTGTTTGAATGTGGTGCTGCGACGGTTCAGCAGAAGCTCCCAATTAACTTCTGCACACCAGCTTTTGATGAGTGCTTGGCTGATGCCGTCAGCACGTAAATCATAGAAGTCATAAGCGATCTTATGGGCCTCCAAAAATTTACGTGCCTTGCGCACGCTATCGCAGTTCTTAATACCGTATAGCGTTGCTTTAGACATTAGTCGATGGCGCGTAGCAATTCGTTGATACCGACCTTGCTGCGAGTTTTTTCATCTACTTGCTTCACAATCACAGCACAGTAAAGACTGTAGCTACCATCTTTTGAAGGGAGGTTGCCCGAGACAACAACAGATCCTGCTGGGATACGGCCGTAGCTGACTTCACCGGTTTCACGGTTGTAAATCTTAGTGCTCTTACCAATGTATACACCCATTGAGATGACGGCACCCTGTTCAACAATAACGCCTTCAACCACTTCTGAGCGTGCACCAATAAAGCAGTTGTCTTCGATAATTGTTGGTGCGGCTTGTAATGGCTCTAAAACACCACCAATACCGACACCGCCAGAGAGGTGAACATTTTTACCGATTTGTGCACAGGAGCCCACAGTTGCCCAAGTGTCAACCATGGTGCCCGAGTCTACGCGTGCGCCAATATTAACGAAGCTAGGCATAAGCACCACATCAGGAGCGATGTAAGCACCACGGCGTGCAGTTGCTGGTGGCACAACACGAACACCCATGGCCGCCATTTCAGCTTCAGACTGGCCAGAGAACTTAACCGGTACCTTGTCGTAATACTGGCCAAAGCCAGAAGACATAATGGCATTTTCTTCGATGCGGAATGAGAGTAGAACTGCTTTTTTAAGCCATTCATTGACACGCCACTCGCCGTCTATTTTTTCTGCAACACGAGCACTACCTGAATCTAGCTGATGGATTGCATCCATCACGGCGACCTTGATCTCATTGCTTACGTTAGTCGGTGAGATATTGGCGCGCTCTTCGAAAGCACCTTCAATAATGTCTTGTATAGAGCTCATAATTTTTCCTTACACTGATAGACTTTGAATAAATTGATTAATTCTAACGGCTGCAGCCTGACACTCATCCGGTGAAGCAACCAAGGCAATACGAACATGGCCGGCTCCTGGATTATGCCCTGCAACCTCGCGACCCAAGTATTTTCCGGGTAGCACGATAACGTTGTACTGGGAGTATAGCGCATGTGCAAATTGTTCATCATCTATTAGTGTCGGTAACCATAGATAAAATCCAGCACTTGGTATGGAAATCTCGGTGGTTGGGCTGAGGGCCGCCTGAACCTGTTGGAAACTTTGGTCATAGCGTTGGCGATTGGCGAGCACATGCGCCTCATCCTGCCAGGCGGCAATGCTGGCTAACTGCACCGTATTTGACATCGAACAACCGTGATAGGTGCGGTAGCGTAGATAGGTTTTGATTATTTCAGCATCACCAGCGACAAAGCCAGAACGTAAGCCGGGTGCATTCGAGCGCTTCGAGAGGCTATAAAAAGCCAGACAGCGCTGATAGCGATCATCACCATAGCTTCGTGCTGCGGCTAAAAGGCCTGCGGGTGGCTGGCCATCCAGACGATAGATCTCGGAGTAACATTCATCTGAGACAATAACAAAGTCATAGCGGTGGGCGAGATCTATAAGTTTTAGCAACACAGATTGCGGTAGAACTTCACCGGTAGGATTACCAGGGGTACATAAGTAAAGTAGCTGGGTCTTATGCCAACTCTCTTCACTGACGTCATCTAATGCTGGAACCTGACCATCGACGACACTGAAATCAAGGTAGCAGGGTTTGGCGCCGGCTAATATCGCGGCACCTTCATAGATTTGATAGAAAGGATTTGGCAGCATTACCTGCGCATCTGCTTTTGAGTTGTCGACAAGGCTCTGTGCAATCGCAAAGAGGGCTTCGCGAGTTCCATTAACAGGTAAAACATTATGCTCAGGATTGATGCTCTTAGGGTCTAAGCTGAAACGCTGAGATAACCAAGTGGCAATAGCTTGGCGTAGCTCAGTCATGCCCTGTGTTTTTGGGTAGTAGGCGAGCTCTGCAGTATGTTCAGCTAATGCCTCCTGAATGACTTTAGGTGTTGGGCTTTTAGGTTCACCAATCGATAGATTAATTAGTGCCTCATTACCGCTGTAATTTATATCATCAAATAGCTTACGTAGCTTTTCAAAAGGGTAGGGCTGCAGCTCGTTTAAATAGGGGTTCATGATTTAATGTTTTTTATAGTGTGGGCTTTGTCTAGCCATGAATAGTGGTGATATTAGATATCAACTGTAAAGGTGTCTTCTTTATTTGCCAGTGTAATGCGTTCTTGAATCGTCTCAGATAACTTTTTAATCGCTGTTGGGTCTGTGATGCGCTGCTTGTTTTTACTGATTTCAAAAATATCATGAGCACGCTCACCCAAGGTGCTAATGCGTGCACTATGGACGGTGATCTTTAAGTCTAATAATACTTCTGCAATCTTTTCTAGTAAGCCGGGGTAATCAGTAACATGAAGATGTAGGTTTGAAAATGCAGAGTCTGCATGGTTCTTTATGTGCACCGTAGGGCGTGAATCAAAGTGACGTAAACGGCGTGATACCAGTTGTTTCGATGTTGTCGGTAAGACTTCGCTACAAACCAGCTCCTCACGCAGTGTCTGTTCGACCAGCTGGCAGAGCTGTTCATCTTTAAGAATGTCACCGTTATTACCAAAAATGACAAAGGTATATAATGCCACAGCAGTTTTTGAGGTGATGATACGTGCGTCAGCGACTGATAAATCTAAGCGGTTAAGGCAGATACTAATGCGTGCAAAAAGATCTTCTTTATCAAAGCAGTAGATAAAAATTTCTGTAAAGCCACGTGAAGCCACATGACGAACATGAACTAAAGGTTTCAAACCTTGGCTATCGAGGATACTTCGAGTATGCCAACTAATCTCAAAATCAGTATGTCGCTGGAAATAATCATCGGGTAGGTCTTGCCATAAAGGCTCAATGTCTGCTGCTTGATAGCCCTGATCTTTCAGCTGTTGCATAGCAGACTGCTTCACGCTATCAATAATGTCAGCGCTTGACTGGTTGTTACCCTGTGAGCGAAGCTGCGTTGCAGCAGACTTGTAAAGCTCTTCGAGTAAAGTAGCTCTCCAGTTATTCCATAACTTTGGATTAGTCCCCTTGATGTCAGCAATTGTCAGCAGAAATAGATAATTTAGGCGAATTAAATTACCAGTCTTCTCGGTGAAATTATTCACAGTCTCCGGATCACTAATGTCTTTATGCTGTGCGACCACAGACATTTCTAAATGATTTTCTACAAGCCAGGCTACGAGTTCAGCATCATAGGGACTTAAGCCATGAGCCAGACAAAATGTTCTGGCTTCAGTTGAGCCTTCACTTGAATGATCACCTTGGCGGCCTTTAGCGACATCATGGAAAAGTGCGGCTAGTAAGAGCAACTCTGGTTTTGGTAGTCGTGCATAAACATCTGCAAGTAGAGGGAGTTTTTCATCTTTCTGCTGCAGTCTAAAAGCTTCTTTAAGTACCGTTAAAATATGGTGGTCTACGGTGTAGACATGATACAAGTCATACTGCATACGGCCAATAATACGAGCAAACGAAGGCCAGTAGGCACCGAGGATGCCAAGGTGATGCATGCGTTTTAATTCACGCGAAACAAAGAAAGGTTGACGTAAAATTTCTATGAAGAGCGCTTTGTTTTTTGACGCCTGACGGAAGTTCTTATCAATCAGGTGTATGTTTTCTCGTACCGCCCGAATGGTGCCACTACTCAGTTCAATAATGTTGGGGTTCAGCTGCATCAGTAGAAAGATTTCAAGCAGGGCATTTGGCCTTTTCTGAAATACTGAAGCATTGTTGACACAGAGTCGATCTGCCTGCACATAAAAACGGGAATTAAGGGTCTGTTTTGGCTGATTGCTACTATGACTTAAGTAGTTTTCCTCGAAGTGCCCCATCAGTACTTTGGTCAGTTGTGTGCAGGTACGAATATGCCGGTAATGGTTCTGCATGAACTGTTCAATGGCAGCATTAGGCTCATCACTGTTAGTCTCGATATCTTTAGCTAATGTCATCTGTTGATCAAACAATAAACGTTCTTCCTTGCGCGTATTGTTTTGATGAAGTAGAAAGCGGACTCGCCAAAGATGCTCACGTATCTCTTGCAGCTGTTGGCATTCCTCATCAGTAATGAAATTCACAGCAACTAAATCATGCAGTGACTTTGTTTTGAAATGACGTTTACTGATCCAGTCTAGAAACTGAATATCACGTAAGCCACCGGGGCCTTCTTTAATGTTGGGTTCCAGCTGGTAGATGGTGTCGCCATATTTTGCATGACGTGCAAGAAACTCTTCTTTTTTGGCAAAATAGAATTCTGCACTGCTCCATATTTTATCACTAGCAGTGGCCTCTATTAGCCCATCAAATAGGGCTTGGTCGCCGGTGAGTATGCGTGCCTCAAGCAGGCTGGTAATAACAGTGATGTCATTTGACGCTTCGATGACTGTCTCAGCAGTGGTACGCACTGAGTAACCAATGTCTAAGCCGGTATCCCATAGCGATGTCAGAAATCCCCCAATCAGCTGCTTGCTGTCTTCATCACAGTTATCGGCTAATAGGATCATCAAATCAACATCAGAGTGAAGGTGCAGTTCTCCACGGCCATAACCACCGACTGCTAGCAGACTCGCATCTATTTTGTCTAAGCCATGTTTCAACCAAGCATGGCATAGCAGATGGTCAACCACGGTCGCATAAGCAGTAATCAGCTGAGTAACAGGCATACCATCAGCATGCGCTTGCTGATTCGCTCTAAGTGTTGATTTCAGCAGACTTTTTTGTTCAGCAAGCTGATGACTAAGCGTTGACCACTGTTCATTATCTTGCGGCCACCAATCACATTTAGCGATAAAACCTGGAACGGGTTTAATGTTAATCATGGTGTTTAAATCGACTCTTCTGGTCTTAGGGTGAGGACTTCAAAGCCATCTGTTGTTACTAAAATAGTGTGTTCCCACTGAGCTGATAGGCTGTGATCTTTGGTTACAACAGTCCACTGATCAGGCAGTAGTCGCACATGACGTTTGCCAGCATTGACCATAGGCTCGATGGTTAAGGTCATGCCTTCTTCTAATACCACGCCGCTATTTGGCTTGCCGTAATGCAGTACCTGTGGTTCCTCATGAAATACACGCCCAATACCGTGACCACAGTATTCGCGTACAACAGAAAAGTTATTCTTCTCGACAAAGGTTTGAATGCTATGGCCTATATCGCCTAAGGTAATGCCTGGTTTGATCTGTTGTATGCCAATCACCATGGCTTGATAAGTAATGTCTATTAAACGTTGAGATTTAGCATGAGGGCCACCCACAGTAAACATCTTGCTGGTATCACCGTGAAACTCATCTTTGATGATGGTGATATCAATATTCACCATGTCGCCATGTTTAAGAATGCGATCCCCAGGAATGCCATGACAGACTTGATGGTTAACTGAGGTGCATATCGAGCGAGGGAAACCATGATAATTAAGCGGCGCTGGGATAGCGTCTTGGCTGTTGACGATGTAGTCATGACAAATATCATTGAGTTTCTGTGTACTGATTCCGGCTTGTACATGGGGTTCGATCATGAGCAGCACTTCGGAGGCAAGTTTGCCGGCAATGCGCATAAGTTCAATTTCTTCAGCCGATTTGATACTAATAGCCATAACAGGTTCCACAGTGTAATTTCAGCTGACTACCAACAATTGTTGATCTGCTAGTGGCTGGCTGATATTTTTTATTATAAAATTCAGAGACTTAAGGCCTCTTTTTCGGGTTTCTTGAGGGCTGTCTTAGGGCGTTTTTGTACGCTTTAGACGACCTTCACTGATTATTTTCGCACAAAGCAAATTGTTGATCAGCTGGGTTTATGGTATAAATCGCGCGCGCTTAGCGCAAATTTAAAATTCGCACACAGCTCAACACCATCCAGTGGGGTGCCAAAGTCGATATTCGACGCGGTTACTGGGCGGGGGCTGTGGAA
>JAQWYM010000063.1 GCA_029253965.1 Gammaproteobacteria bacterium | reverse complement strand
ACCATTGTCCATGACTGAATGAAGTAGTAGTGGTGGGCATCGCGATCTGTTGTATGATGGATGATTCAGGTTTTGCCCCTAATTCCTGAGAACTAGGCGTAAATCCCTGACTATTTGTTACTTATAAACTATCTATGAGCAAGAAAAAACCTCTGTCTGACGATAATACCATTGCCATCAATAAGAAGGCGCGTTTCGACTATTTTATTGAAGATACTTTTGAGGCTGGCCTCGTCTTAGAAGGCTGGGAAGTAAAAAGCCTAAGGGCAAAGAGTATCCAAGTAAAAGAAAGCTATATTAACATCAGAGATGGTGAAGCTTTTCTACACGGCGCGCACGTCACACCACTGAATACAGCGTCCACTCACATTACCCCAGATGCGACTCGCAAACGTAAGTTACTGATGCATCGCAAGGAAATTGATCGCTTAATTGGTGCTGTAGATCGCAAAGGTTACACCGTTGTCCCTCTTAAACTTTATTGGAAAAAAGGTCGCGCGAAGATAGAGATTGGGCTTGCTAAGGGTAAGCAGATGCACGACAAACGAGCTTCACAGAAAGATCGCGATTGGCAGCGTGATAAATCACGTGTTCTAAAATCAGACGCCTAAACCACTCCCTTATTCCCTGCTGCTTATGTACTACTCTGATCAGTAGCCTCGTCTAGCGACCGCCACAGACTCGTCTCATTATCACTATGTTTAGCGATGTAGTTCAAGAGTTCTTGATGTGCTAGCAGCTCATCTGCAGATACCGCTGTGACAGGTAAGTCATGCTGCTCGCCAGTGCCTGCCTGTGCTTGTCCAGCCTGTGATGCTCCGGCATTAGCCGTCAAGCTCATACTCACCTGCCCTCCCGTCATCGCTAGGTAAACATCAGATAAGATTTGTGCGTCTAACAAGGCACCGTGTAATTCTCGCTGGGTATTATCAATCATATAACGCTTACACAGAGCATCTAGATTATTACGCTGCCCAGGATGTAATTTACGCGCCATCTTCAGTGAGTCTATGACGGCAGCACACACCTCACCCTCAAGATGCTGATTCGGGGCATCTATTAGTTTCAGCTCAGCTTCTAAGAAGCCAATATCAAATTCAGCATTATGAATAACCAACTCAGCGCCACGAATAAACTCAATAAAGTCATCACTGATCTCATGAAATTTAGGTTTATCCTGTAGAGATTCGATACTGATACCGTGAACCTCTTGCGCACCTTCATCGATGGCACGTTCCGGATTCAGATATTGATGGTAAACATTACCGGTCAGACTACGATTAACAATCTCTACCGCACCAATCTCAATAATACGATGACCATCAGACACTTCTAGCCCTGTGGTTTCTGTATCTAATACAATCTGGCGCATTATCTAGTTACCTTAAACACTAAAAAATAAAGTCATGATTTAATCACTAAGACCTTTGCATCTCATCAATCGCATCATTAGCGAGTTGATCGACACGTTCATTTTCAATATGCCCGCTATGCCCTTTAACCCAAGCCCATTCAACATCATGCCTCTGCACCAAGACATCTATCTGCATCCATAGGTCTTTATTCTTTACCGGTGCTTTACTCGCTGTCTTCCAACCACGTTTTTTCCAGTTAGGCATCCAGCTTTTGACGCCATCAAGGACGTATTTTGAATCAGTTGTTAAATGTACTAAAGAAGGCTGTTTAAGACTCTCTAAGGCACTAATAACAGCCTGCATTTCCATTCGATTATTAGTCGTATCAGCGGCACTACCTTTTAACTCTTTAGACTCACCAGCACTGCGCAGTAAGGCACCCCAGCCTCCCGGCCCTGGATTACCTTTACAGGCTCCGTCAGTAAATATTTCAATACGATCAGTCATGCTTTCTCATCCCTATACTCGGTTTTGCAATCTTGCCAGGAATCAGGTTTTGTGGATCAACCCAACGCCGACGCAGCGGCGTTAGTCGCGCTATTCGTTTGTGTGCCACCATAACATAGACACCACCACTGTAACGCAGCCGGCGCTCTACTAGAGCAGCAAATCGCTGCATTGATAACAGTTGTTGCAGGCGCTGTATGGGCGGTAGATGTGCAGCATAACTCACTTTGATCTGGTCTAGACCCAACAAGGAACACCAGTCTCGGATACGACCGGAACTATAGAACGGTCTGCTCCACATCGAGTCGTGTTTACGCCACTTATGTAACAAGTGGCGTAGGCCATAAAGCGAGAATAAATTAAAACCAATGATGATGACGTAACCACCTGGGACTAAACAACGCTCGACCTCACGCAAGACTTGATGAGGGTCAGCCGCAACATCAAGGCTATGTGGGAGTACGACAAGATCAATACTGTCGTTCTCAAAAGGCAAGGCGTCAGCTTCGGCAATAACATCTGCAGACTCTACTACTTTCAACATCAACGTTTTAGTAATGGTTGAATTCTTAAGTAAGCCACCCTCTGCAAAAACATCACCCAGTTCCAGCGCATAGTAACCAAAGATTGAAGCGCATTGTTGCCAAACAATTTTCTCTACTGCATCAGCGGCATGCCGCCCCACTGCGGTCTGGTAGAACTGCTTGATTTCATCCGCCTGCTTTTGCATTAGCTTACCGCTCTCAGTTGTGCGCTCAGTGAATTAATAGAGGCATTATAGACTTGGCACTGCGGCCAATAAACTCTGCGTATAGTGATGTTGTGGCTCTAGCAATATTTGCTCAGTGGGCCCCTGTTCTACAATTCGACCCTGATGCATGACTGCAACCTCATCAGCCAGATAGCTAACCACCGCCATATCGTGAGTAATAAACAAATAGCTCATTCCCAGTTCAGCTTGCAGATCAATTAATAGATTTAGTACTTGAGCTTGCACCGAGACATCTAAGGCACTAGTCGGCTCGTCACAGACGATCAATTTTGGTTCCACCGCTAAAGCTCTAGCAATACTGATCCGTTGCCTTTGACCGCCCGAAAATTCATGTGGATAACGAAGTAAAGAGTCAGTTGGCAGCCCTACTTGGTCTAACAATAATTTAATCTTGCGCTGCCGATCCTGCGCTGTCTTCAAGACGGCTAAGGCGGTCATACCCTCTTCCAATATATCGCCGACTAGCATCCTCGGATTTAACGAAGAATAAGGGTCTTGAAAGACTATTTGCAGATCTCGTCTTGTCTTACGTAGGTCTTCATTATTTAGGCTTTGTAAGTCACGCTGTTGAAACTGCACTGAACCCTGATTACTTTTTAGCAACTGCACAATAGCCTTACCCACTGTGGTTTTGCCACAGCCTGACTCACCGACTAAGGCTAAGGTTTTAGCCGCATGGAGATCAAAGGAAACATCATCGACAGCGCGCACATAATCAACAGTGCGTCTAAACACCCCCGCACGTATTGGAAAGTGCACTTGTAAGTTACGTACAGATAACAGAGGCCCAACTGCAGCATTATTCGCTATCACTCCCTTGCTCTGTTCAAGGCCTTGTTCATGATCTCGCTGTTGTCGCTTTTGTGCTGTTGGAATAGCACCTAATAAAGTGCGGCTATAGGCATGTTTGGGCGCTGCAAAGAATGCTTCACTACTGCCCTGCTCAACCAGTTCACCTTGATGCATTACCGCTATACGATCAGCCGTCTGTTTAACCACTGCCAAGTCATGAGTGATGAACAATAGGCCCATATTAAATTGGCTTTGCAGGTCTTTAAGTAATTCCAACACCTGTGCTTGAATCGTTACATCTAAGGCGGTGGTCGGCTCATCAGCAATAAGTAAATCAGGTTGTGCTGCCAGAGCCATGGCAATCATTACGCGTTGTCGCATGCCTCCAGACAATTGATGTGGATATTCATCAATATTACGACGTGGCGCAGGTAGACCAACAGCAGCGAGTAAATCAATACTCTGTTGGCGTGCTGCTGAGCGCTTCATAGTTTGATGCCTGCGCACCGCTTCGGAAATTTGATCGCCTATGGTTAAAACAGGGTTTAATGAATTCATCGGCTCTTGAAATATCATCGCAATCTTCGAGCCACGCACATCACGCATCTCACGTTCACTGATCTGCATCAGGTCATGACCAGATAATATGATTTCACCGGCACTCACATGTGCAGCTGGCGGTAATAAGCGAGCAATTGAAAGTGCGGTTATTGATTTACCAGAACCCGACTCTCCGACCAAGGCCAAAGTCTCACCACGCTGCACATTAAATGAAATATCACGAACAACCAAAGCATCTTCAGCTCGACCACGAATCACAGTACTGAGCGCATTTACCTGCAGCAAAGACATCTTATCGCTCTCCCCTAACTATCCGAGGATCTAGCGCATCACGCACCACGTCAGCAAATAAGTTTGCGAATAAGACCAAGGTGAACATGAAGATAAAAGCAGCTGACAAGGACCACCAGACAACAGGGTCACGCGCCATTTCTAAGCGCGCCTGATTAATCATATTGCCCCAGCTATTCATCGATGGATCAACACCAATATTAATATAAGAGAGCACTGCCTCAGCCAACACTAAGCCACTAAAATCCAGGACCACGCTGATAATCACAATATGCATAAAGTTTGGCATCACATGACGCATTAGAATCTTAAATTTAGACACCCCAAAAGCTTCAGCCGCTTGAATATATTCCATTTCACGCAGCTTGAATGTTTCTGCACGCAGCAGCCGACAAAGACCTGTCCAACTGGTAATTCCTAAGATCAAACAAAGAAATAGCAGGCGCAGATCAGCCCGCTCAGTAAGACTGTCAAAGTCATCCGCATGACCACTCATATATACCTGCAGCAGTAATACTGCAGCAGCAATCAATAGCACATGAGGAATCGAGTTTAAGGTGGTGTAGATGTACTGAATGAGATCATCAAGCCAGCCTCGGAAAAAGCCCGCTAAGGCACCTAATAGAATGGCCAGTGGCAAAGTAATTAAGGTGGTCAGTACACCGATCAAAATGCCTGTACGGACACTTTTAACGGCCTGATAGAAAACGTCTTGGCCAACCTTATCAGTACCGAACAAATGATAGTGTTGCCCAAGCTGCATACTGATGACTGTAAGCAGCATTAATAGTGCACTAGTGAAAGCAATTGCACGCAGTGGGTAGGCTGTTTGAGCCTTTAAAATTTGTTTGAAAATCAGCGTTAAGCTTCGCTGTTGACGGCGACTATAAAGCCAAAGTATTGAAAGCCATATCAAGGCCCAATAAGACAACGCCCGAGCACTGGCTATTAAGCTAATAGAGATTATATCCGCTACTTTTTCATCTTCAGGCTGTGTCAGATGTGCGCCGGCATAATTCAGTCGTGGGTAGTCACGCTGCATCTGACCGCTCTCATTCTGCATCATTTCTTTAGCAAAGGAATGCGTCGCTAGCGGTGCTGAAAAAGTTTTTTCCATACGACTGCGCATCGGTGTCATCAAGACATCAAGTAGACTGTGAACCTCACTAGAATATTGATACTGACTTTCTGTTGCCTGCGCTACTCGCGGATGAAAATGCACTGAATCAATTAAGGCAATGGCGTAATAAAACAACAAAATCATCAATGAGACTGAGCCAGTAGTACTCTTCAACACCTGTGACCAAGGACGACTTAAATGTGGTCGCTTACGCACAACAAAGACAAAACTGATTAGACCTAGGGTTAGGCCAAAGAACAGTAGATCTGTAATCAAAAAAGTAGGCTGCATAGACATAGGCTTATCTCAGATTAACTGAGGCGAATTCGTGGATCGACTAAGGTGTATGAGATATCCGTTAACACCAAACCAATGATATAAAGCACAGAACCTAAGAAGACCATGGCACGCACAATGGCAAAATCTTGCCGATTAATGGCATCAATCGTATAGCTGCCTAGACCCGGAATACCAAAAAAGTTTTCTGTTAATAAACTGCCCATAAATAACAACGGCAATACGACGACAACGCCTGTTAATATCGGAATCAAGGCATTGCGTAAGACATGCTTAAACAATACCACCTGTTCTGATAGACCTTTTGAACGCGCCGTACGTACATAATCTTTATTGATCTCTTCAAGAAAAATGGTGCGATACCAACGCGTGTTAGAACCAATGCCTCCGACAATACCAATCAACACCGGTAGAATCATAAACTTCAGGGCATGCAGACCGGTATCAAAGCCTGATATCGGCACGATCTTCAATAACTTACCAATCAAGAACTGCCCGCCAATAATATAAAACAAGGACGAGATGGAGATTAGCGCAACACAGATAATCACAGCCCAATAATCAATGTATGTCCCACGAAAGAAGGCAATAGTCAGTGCTAGCGTAATTGTTACCAAAAGCCCGACCAGCAATGTTGGAATGGCTAAGGCCAAACTGGGCCACATGCGTTGTGAAATGTCATAGCCAATATCGCGACCACTATCGGAACTTCCAAAATCAAAGACAAATAATTTTGCAGATTTCTGATAAAAAATTGTCTCTGTGACGGCTCCAAGACCAGACTGTTCAGTGTTATAGAGCAGTGGCAGATGATATCCGCGTTCGCGTTTCCAATCTTCAATCTGCAACTCAGTGGTATGCTTTGAACCCAGCTGCATCAACGCCATATCATCAGGTGAATTAACCACGAAGAACAAGATGAAGGTAATTAAGTTAATCCCGATAAGTATGGGAATGGCATATAGCATACGGCGAATAATATAAGCGCTCATAAACCCCTCGCAAGTTCACGTTTACGGTAACTGATAACGGCCGGCACAATACTCAGCAATAACACAACAAACAGTACATACACTGGCCAGAGCACAGCATCATTCCATTCTTTACGCATCTGCGCTCTTTTTGCCGCATCCACGCGTCGATACTTGAAGGTGTTATTAGCCATTAAATTTGGCTTCACATTTTTATACCACGTATGGTTTAAAGAGTACTGTTTAGGATAGAACGACCAAACCCATGGCGCATCTGCACGCACAATGGCATTCATTTCCTGAATAATGCGTAGCCGTTGCGGACTGTTTTCCATCGCCTTCATTTTATCGAAAAGCTGGTCATATTCTGGGTTTTGATAATTACTATAGTTCTGCCCTTTACTCAGTGCCATCGAGTTTGGTCCATAGAGCAGGAAGAAAAAGTTTTCAGGATCGGGATAGTCAGCATTCCAACCCAACTGATATATTTGGAATGTCCCTTTATCAAGCTTATCCATGAATCGGTTACCATCCGTGGTGCGAATCACTAGCTGAATATCTAGCTTAGCAAATTGTTTCACCATCCAGTTCAGCAGCGCCTTACTATCTGCTCCCCGACTGACAGTATCAAAGTATAAAATCAGTGGCTTCCCACTTTTTTGATCAATCCCATTAGCATAGCCTGCAGCGCTTAAGAGCTGCTTTGCTTGCTCAATACTTTTACGCTTTAAAGCATCTTTCTGCCAATCATAGACATAGGGATTAATCCCTGCCTGCCCCTCTTCAAAACCAAAGATACCGGGCGGTATTGGCCCCTGAGCTGGCTCACCACGACCATTGCGGAAGATCGAAATAAACTCATCATAGTCAACCGCAATAGAGATCGCGCGACGCAGAAGACGGGCACGCTCAGTATCACCACCGATCACTGGGTCGAGCATATTAAAGCCAAGATAATAGAGGCTGGTGGCGACTGCTGATGAGAGTTTAATATCACGCTCAATCATTTCATCACTGAGGCCAAACTCACCTCGTGAGTTCAATTCCACAGATTGATCGAAGCTATCAGAAGAAATGCCTGAAGTATCATAATAGCCTTGCAAGAATTTATTCCAGTAAGGAATGCTTTCCTTCTCAAGACTAAATTCAATCCGGTCGACAAAGGGTAATGGCTTACCCGCATCCGCCAACAATCCGTTATCAAGATCACTTGGCTCACCTTCAGTTGGATATAACTCACCATGAAAGTTAGGGTTCTTAGACAGCACCATACGCAGATTGGGATTGTTCTCTGTCAACATATAAGGGCCCGTGCCGACAGGGTACCAATCAAATGAAATATTCCGTTCTGCCATCCCCTGTTGCGCATAGAAGCGATCAGCCTCCCATGGAATCGGGGCAAAAAATGGCATGCTTAACCAATAAATAAACTGCGGATAAACGCCCTTAACTCTTATCCTGTAGCGCTGCTGATCCAGTACTTCAACACCGGTCATCGCTATCTGACGAAGATCTAACCACGATTTCTGAGGATCTAACTGGGTTAATACATCAATACGAAAGTCCTTAAAACCTTGGATGTAATTACTCAACAAACCCGCCAAGGGTGAATGCAGATTAGGATGTGCTAAACGCTTGATCTGATAGACATAATCTTCAGCAGTGAGGATGCGACTCGCAACCATCTCAAAATCAGCAAGCTTATTGATACGCTCAAGATCCGTTGCTGTTAATTGGTGATAACGAAACTCACCGGCTTCATCTTTACTAAAAGCCGGATGTGGCTGATAGCTAATATCTGATTGTATGGTCACGGTATATTCAGTGTAGGCGACCTGTTTTGGATCGACATCCTCCGCTAGATGAGCTCCCTGTGCATCAAAAAACTGCTTCTCTGGCATCTTTGCGGCCGCTAGAGGTACCAGCTCATAGGGCCGTTTGAGGAAGTGGTACTGTAATGGCGGCTCATAGATTTGCGCGATGAACTCGTATTCACCGGCATTATATGACTTCACCGGGTCCAACTCTTTCGGTCGTTCAGAGAACGAACTGTAGATGATGGAACGGGCGCTATCGTTGTCACGGTACGGGTTATTGAGCTCTTGATCGCTACAAGCAACCAAAAAGGTGAATAAACCGGTGCAACAGAGTGCAAGACTAATTTTTCTAACTGTCATCCAAGCGGGCTAGTTATGTATAATTCGATCTTTCGTTAATCGTAGTATAGCGATTAACCACCATAAGAGAATAGATTCGACGAAGGAGATGGCATGGGATTTTTAGAAAATAAAAGGGCATTGATTATCGGTGTTGCCAGTAATCGCTCTATTGCGTGGGGTGTCGCTGATGCGATGCGTAAGCAAGGCGCTGAATTAGCCTTCACCTATCAGAATGAGAAATTACAATCACGTGTTGAAAAACTAGCCACCGCAAGTGATAGCACTATCGTCCTACCCTGTGATGTCTCCAGTGATGAGAGCATTGCTGAGCTATTTAGTGGTCTCAAGCAAAGCTGGTCAGATTTTGACATTTTGGTGCATTCGGTGGCCTTTGCACCCAAAGAAGAGCTCACTGGTGATTTTGTTGAAAACACCACACGTGAAGGCTCGCGCCTAGCACACGAGATCAGCAGCTACAGCCTAACCGCCTTAGCCAAGGCAGCACGCCCTATGTTGCGTGAAAACAGCGCCATCATGTCATTATCGTACCTTGGCGCTGTGCGTTCCATGCCCAACTATAATGTTATGGGTCTAGCAAAGGCGAGTTTAGAGGCCAATATTCGTTATATGGCTTATGCCATGGGCCCTAGTGGTGTGCGTGTCAACGGAATTTCTGCGGGGCCTATTCGTACCCTAGCGGCTGCAGGTATTGGTAATTTTCGTAAAATGCTCGACCACGTAGAAGAAAATGCCCCACTACGTAAAAATGTCAGTATTGAAGAGGTCGGTAATGCGGCTGCATTCCTTTGCTCTGATCTGGCTAGCGGTATTACCGGTGAGATTACCTATGTTGATGCCGGCTACAGCACCGTCGGTATGAGTGGTTATTAAGCCAAGCCAATCTTTGACTAAGCTAGTCGTTAGACTAACTTAGTCTCTTCACCTTCGGAGCGGGCAATAATCACCGCTCCGCAGGAGTCGCTGAAGATATTAACCGCGGTCCGACTCATATCGAGTATCCGATCAACCGCAAGAATCAAACCGATGCCTTCCATAGGCAGACCCATAGCAGCAAGGATAATCGTAATGGCGACTAGGCTTGCCGAAGGAATTCCGGCGACGCCAATAGAGGTCATCAGCGCTAAGGAAACAACTGTGAACTGCTGCACCAGACCTAGCTCCAAGCCATACGCCTGTGCGATAAATAAGGCGGCGACACACTCATACAAGGCGGTACCGTCCATATTGATGGTTGCACCCAGCGGCAGTACAAAGCTAGAACTCTGATTAGACACCCCAGCACGTTTTTCGATGCAGTCCATCGTCATGGGCAATGTTGCGGCTGATGAGCTGGTAGAAAAAGCAGTGAGTAATGCCGGAGCCATCGCTTGAAAGTGCTTGAGTGAGCTAACACCGGCTATTAGTTTCAGTAGCAGCGGTAGAACCACGAGTAGATGCAGTAATAAAGCAGCAACAACAGTAAAAAAGAACTTAGCTAAAGGAATAAACACACCCAAACCTGAGCGTGTCACCACCGCGGCAACTAAAGCAAATACGCCTAAGGGTGCAAAACGCATTACTAAGTCGGTGATTTTCATCATCACCTCAAACATACCCTGAAAGAAACCTTTTAAGGTGTCTTGTGATTTTTCACCACAGTGTGCAATAAAGTATCCAAACAAGAGACTGAAGAAAATCAGCCCTAACATTTGTCCTTCGGCTGCAGCATGAATCACATTGCTTGGAATCATGCGCAAGAAAATAGCCATAATGTCGCTACCGCTGGAGCCACCCACCCGTTCAGCAACCGCTGCAGTATCAGCATGCAACCCTAAGACCTGCTGTGCCGGCTGGCCATTAATCACACCCGGCTGAATTAAGGTCACCAAAACCAAGCCAATCATGATCGCAATCGCACTAGTACAAACATAGTAAAGCAGCGTTTTACGCCCCATGCGCGCAAAAGAGCCATCACGTTCAATATTGGAGATACCGACAATAATCGAAGATACGATCAACGGTACGATGATCATTTTCAAGGCGTTCAGAAAAAGATTGCCAATGAAATCCAGACTAGGCAAAAGAGAAAAACCGAGGGCGGCTTCCAGACTGCTGCCCGCCGAGCCGATAATAACGGCTAGAACTAGCGCAATAAGAATCTGCCAATGAAGTTTCATTAGCAGAAAGTCATACTATTTGATTTATAAACTATCACTAAAGATCTGCACATCACCGGTCTCCCGAAGTGCTTTTGCTATGGCATTAAGTTCACGCTGACCATAACCGGTCTGCTGTGCTATCCACTCAGCTTGATCCACTTTCGTGTTCTCAGCATCACTGCCATTGTGATGCAGTCTTATAAGGGCATGGCTGCCATCACTTAAAGCAACCGTGGATAAACTAAAGTCATCAACGTTAGGCAGTGGCATCTGAAAGGCCTGCGTGACAAAGACCGGAGGAACAGAGGCATCATCTCGACGTAATTTTTCTACCGTTTCAAATGATGATTGATGTGCAGTAGCTAATCGTTTTAATTTCACGGCGCTTTGCTTTGGATTGGCTGCCATGGCTTGCATGAGGCTATCCGTGGTTTCTGCATTCAACTCTGCCGCCAGTTCTACGCTTAACATCTGGCGTATATTCGGCTCTACCTCAGACAGTGATAATACTGCAGCGGGGCGATGTTCACTGACACGTAGCACAGCTACTTGACCATCATCAGTTTCTATCAGTTCACTATTGAAGCCTTTAATCAAAACCTCTTCAGAGAATGCCATGTCCATAACTTTCTTTTTAGCCGCAAAACCATTAGCTGACTCTGCCGACTGCCAGCTAGAAGACTTAAGCTCTAAACCTAATGCTTCAGCGACTGACTCTAATTGGTTTTCCGCTTCATAACTGAGTTCTTGTAAGCGATCGGCCAGACTCGCAAATTTTTGTGCTGAACGTTGTGCTCGTACTTCATTCGCAATGCGATTACGCACCTTTTCAAACGGCACCATTTCTGGGGCTTTAACAGAACTTAATTGTACAATCTGTAAGCCTAACTTAGTGCTCAGTATAGGACTCACCTGGCCGGCCTTCATCGAGAACAAGCTATCAATAAACACGGGGTTGTCGATGTCCATGCGGCTAATAAACCCTAGGTCACCACCGTTGCTGGCTGAGATAGTATCTTCTGAGTACTGCTGGGCTACGGTTGCAAAGGCAATACCACTCTTCAGTTCTACAAGCGCACTAGCGGCGAGTTCAGCGATAACCTTACGCTGCTCTTCTGAGGCCTCTTCAGGCACCTTAAACAAGATGTGCTTAGCTTCGCGTAGCTCATCCGTGCGGTAACTCTGAGGATCTTGCTGATACGCTTCTAACAACTGCTCTTCACTGAAACTCATCGCATCAGCAATCACTTGTTGGTCAATTTCAATATAGTCTAGCTTAACCTGAGCTGGTGCTTGAAAACGCCCTTGGTTTTTCTGGTAATAATTATCAATCGCCGTGGACTTAACGTCTTGCGGATCTATCGTCTGACTGGCTATAAAGTAGTCAAAGCTACGCGTTTGATTTCTTAAGGCAGCGTACTCGTATTCAGCTTCCTTTGTTAGGAAGCTAGAAAAGACAACACTACTTTGATACTGCGTGCTCGCCTCGTCTTGGCGCAACTGATTTTCGAACTGGGCCTTACTCATACGTTGTGATTGCACAACCTGCTCATAGCGCTCGGCACTAAAACGACCATCTACTTGTAACTGTGGTACGGATTGAATACGTTGCGAGAGAAAGAGATCGCTGATTGCGATACCACTGCTCTGGATAAAGTCTCGAAGCAGTTGCTCACGCACCATGCTCTCAATAACTTCTTTCTTGATACTGACTTCGTCAGGATAAAGCTGATCAAACGAATCACCCAACGTAGAGCGCATGTATCGGCGCTGTTGCTGCAAACGCTGATCAAAGACCTGCTTAGTTATTTCGACTCCATTCACTTCAGCAACTGCTGCATCACCTGGACCACCAAAATATTCTTGGATGCCCCATAAGGCGAAGGGTACGGAAATCAGAAGAACAATAATGTAGGCAAACACCCCAGTGGCGCGCTCGCGGATCTGCATCAACATAATAGTGACTCTTGTGTAATTATTTTGATAAAGATTGGAAGTATACAGCATGGAGGAAGACGAATGCTTCCT
>JAQWYM010000055.1 GCA_029253965.1 Gammaproteobacteria bacterium | reverse complement strand
ATTCCAGCTTATTTAGCAGATGTCTTTGGCACACGCCATGTTGGCGCCATCCATGGTCGACTGTTAACAGCCTGGAGTACAGCTGGCGTCTTAGGGCCACTCGCAATCACATCTTTTCGTAAGGATGCAATTAATGATGCCATTCATGAGCTAGCAAAAAAGGTTGATCCAAGCCGCTTCAAAGAGCAATACGGTGTCAGCATCGATCATTTACAAGAACTGATACAGTCAAAAACTGTGACCATCAGCAACTTATTAGAGATCTCACCGATAGGGACACTCGACCCCACCCCGAGTGTCTATAACAGCGTCATGTATGTAATGGCAGCCTTATTATTAGTTGCGTTAATAAGTAATGCTTTGATGCGGCCGGTACATAGCAAGCACCACTACAAATCAAGCTAACCACAGGAATGATATGAGTTAACGCTAGAGACTTCTAACCTAACTCATATCAACGGCTGTCATATTTAATATTGAATTATGGAGAACAAAAAACAGTCACTAAACAGGCCCTAGAAAAATAATGCGTCGCATTTTACGCAAGATCGCGAATGATGACCCTGAAGATCTTAGCGACACCTCGACACTTGCAGCCCCATCTATAGTAATTGAGTTAATAGCCCACCATGAATAAACATACTGATTATTTGAACAGAGGCACAAATCGCAAATAAAAACTTCATCAGAAAATTACTAGGATTAAATTATGTTGAAACGCCAACTTAGTTATTATTGTATATTTTATTTTTTATTAGTACTAATTCCATTTAGTTCATCCGTTGTTTTTTCAGCAGGTGAACCCGATCTAAATTACGCTGATAGAATAAATAATAGTGAAGTCCGTACATTATTCAAAGAAAAAATATTGGCCAGCTATGCGGAAGGCACGCGAACTTAATCTCTCTTCTGATGAAGGGATAATATCGGAATTTTTTGACAGAACTATACCTCGCGATGCCATTCAACGTAGTAAACCACCGTTAATCAGACCGATAAAAGCTAATTATGCTGAAAGAATAAATAATAGCGATATCCGTGCATTATTCAATGAAAAAAAATATATGCGCGCCATCAATAAAGCACGTGTGCTAGAGGAAGATTTAGACAAGAACGTAATTTATGAATTTATTGATGACACTATAATTCATACCAGTGAAGAGATACATGATGTTCAGTATAGCCTTAGATTTGTTAATGGCTCAGACTTTATTCCTGGCACAATCTTTACTAGTGTCGACAACCTATATGCACGTCTCCCTAATGAGTCAGTCACATCTATTGGTGATATTAAAATCTATGTTAAAGATGTAGAAAATAGATTACATGGCGCTAGAGAAAAATTAAGTTACCAATTCAGTCGTGAATTAAATGTTGATTTAGTCCCACCTATTAACAGTCAAGGAATAACTGTTTATTCGCTGGCTATTGATGAGGAGGATTATACTGATTTAAGTGTTTCGAATATTGAGCCAATATTTAATGATACTCGTGGTTATCAACAGCTCGAAGGGTTTGACTATTTAATTGGTCAATATAATCGTTATTTAGGAAACTACTTTGTCTCCAAGACTGATGGCAGCGTTCTGCTTATAGACAATAACTCTTCCTTTTATGCACAAGCAGAAAATGGACCACCTACTGAAACTCATTTATCAAGACCTTCTAATCCTCTTCCAAGACGTTCGATGGCTAATTTTTTTACGGACGATGAATGGTCAACTTTTTCACAGAAAGATCTCAACTATTTTGATTCATGGTTTGATAGTAACGTCACTGTTAGTGTTGATTATTTTGAAGTCTCCAAAGCAGAATTCTTAGAACGCATAAAGCTATTCAGAGAAAAAATTCTAGTAGAGCGTATCCCTTCAGAACTAGTTCCTAATATTGAAGCGGTTAGTGAAGAGGTGATTGAGGAAGTATTCCTTGCTGAATTAAATAAGATTGCATCATCTGAATCTGAAGAATCCCAAATTAGCAACTCCCTTAATAATTCAGGTTCTAGTTGTACTGACCTGTAGATCTTTATCATGTCTTGCGACACCCATATATATAGTAAAGCCCTATTCATAAACACTTTTTATGTAATAAGGCTTTATATTTTGTCTCTTATCCCCCTGCAAAATATCCACTTCCAATTCACCCTATAGCCTTCCTCACAATATACTTTTGTATTTGATATGGACTTTATTATTTAGTTTACCTTGTGCTTTCACTAAACCTGAATTGAGTAAACTCCATGATTTAGAACATGTGTATAAAGGATTTTTTTAAATATATTATTCACTTTATTCTCCTTCCCCCCACTTCCAACCTTTAACTCAAAGACAATTGTTTAATTCTATTTAAGATAATTGAATCCTAAATAAGCTAATTTATTAATCCACCTTTACATGGTCTATTTACACAATTTTATTTTGAGTTTTATTTCTATAATTAATTAATAAACCGTCATTGCAACTCATTCGTAGCTTTTTCATACCCTCTTATTACTTTGCTTTTAATGCTAACTATAAGTCGCCTTTCTCATCATAGTTTTTATGAATAACCCTTGGCCAACGGTAGTACCATGCATTTTCTTGCTCAGGCTCTATGGTGACAATATAGACACGTTGTTCATATTGATCACGCGCAACTAATCCCTGTAAACATTGCCCCTTAACAAGATCAAACCAATGATTACCACCATCATGAGACTTTTCCATGAAGGCACTGGCTGGAATCTTAACGGGCATAGGCTGCCATCGATCCCATTGCCCTTTATATATCCCTTCTAATCGCGCCCAGCCACCCAACGGCAGTGCCCCCCCTTGTTTTTGTCTTCTACCCCATGGCAGATGAATAATATCACCAGATTTTGCAATGATCGGTAACGACGCAACAGGGTTATGAAAATAGACCCGCCGATCTCCTGCTTCATAATGGTATAACACACCACTACTCATATGGTTTTACGATGCCCTTCCGGCTTCCATGCAGGCGCAATCACATCAGGCATATCAGAGCGATTAAGTAACAATGCAGGTGCTAATGTAAACTCTCCATAACGTTTATTAATCTTATCCATTGCCATATTAATCTGCTCTCTTTTAGGGTCTGCACTTTCAAAAAGCGATAACTGAGAGCCTTTATCTTTCGGGTCAAGCGCCGTAATTTGCACTTGAAAACAGCCCTCTCCTTGCCAGCAATCTAGAAGCTCATTTGCACAGCACTTAATATCTTTACTATCACTTGTAGGCTGTGTTGTTTTCATTTTTTTTGCCAACCATCCCTGTTCTGTTTTAAGACCTATAAAAAAAACCTGCGCCTCAAAGTCATGTTTGCGTAAACGTGCAGCGACTTTTTCAGCCATATGGTGCAGATAAGTTTTTACTGCTTTTTTGTCTTTTGTATGCGGTGGCATTACTTTGCCATGACCAATCGATTTAGGCGCAGGAACCGTTTGTTTTATAGGTTCAGGGTCAAGGCCTTGAGCCATATACCAGATACGCCGACCTAGATTACCGAAACGTCTCGCTAGCTCACTGATTGGCAATGCTTGCATATCACCACAGGTTTCAACACCACGATCATTAAGGTAACGTCCAATACCTTTTGCAACACCGCATAAGTCAGTCACAGGTAATGGGCTTAAAAATTCTCTTGATTGCCAAGGAGGCACAACAAATAAGCCATCGGGTTTATTTTTCTTTGAAGCCAGCTTCGCTGTTGTTTTATCACCACTGATACCGACACTGCAGGTCAATCCACTGACCTCGTAAATGCGCTCTTTAACTAATTGTCCAACAGCCGTTAGATCAGCATAAATACCCTGACAACGCGTTAGATCCAAGAATGCCTCATCGATAGAAAAGACCTCAATGTCTGGTGTGATATCTCGAAGCGCTAACATAATCTTAGTCGACACCTCGGCATATCGATGCGGGCGTGAGGCGACTTGTATAATATTCGGATAACGTTGCTTCGCTTCTTTTATGCGAGTGCCAGTTTTAATACCGTATTGGCGCGCTTCATAGGAACAGGCAATAAAACAACTGCCTCTGATACCATTACTGACAGCAATCGGTCTGCCACGAAGTTCGGGGTGATCATGCTGTTCGATGCTAGCAAAAAACGCATCCATATCGACTAACAAAATTGCACGTTGCCACTGCTTCATACCTCATACATACATTCTCACCTGACCAACAAGCACTCCTTGAATGCTGATACGGTCGCTAGAATATTCCTTGGCTTGCATGTTTTTATTTTCTGGAATCAGACAAATAATATTTTTCTTTGGAAACTGTATACGCTTCAAGGTTGCATTCTCGTTATCAACAAGTGCAACCACAATCTGATTACTGACAGCGGTTGTTTGTGATTCAATAACAACAAAGTCTCCATTACGAATCCCTTCATCAATCATTGAATGTCCCTTAACTTGCAACACAAAGCGATTAGCTCCTCCCAACAAATGCGAGAAATTAACCACTTGCTGATCTTCGATTGCCTCTATCGGTTTACCTGCTGCAATACGCCCCAACATAGGCAGCTCATCAATATCGGTTCTATCGACTAAACTAATGCCACGTGTTTTTGCATGGCGCACAATATAACCTTGTTCTTCTAGTGAGCTAACATAGCGATGTACAACCCCTTTTGATCGAATACCCAGCCCTTCAGCAATTTCAAGCAACAAAGGCGCCTTACGCTTACTGTGATAGTAGCTTTTAATAAATTGGTAGGTATCTTGTTCGCGGTCAGTCAGCATCGCTATTCTCATTAAGTTCTCCATTATGAGAACACAGAGAGAACTTTGATGTCAACAAATACATAGACTATTACATAATTCTCATACTCTAGAAAATACTGCGTTAGATACCTTCTTCAAGTAAGAGGTCACTTAACTAAAATACAGTAAATTTTGTGTTCAAAGCTCACATATAAAACCTAATTAATAGCCAGAAAAACTATTAATGCTAGCGCTGATGCTACCCCTGAGAATAAGTTTAATAGACTATTACAGATATTCTTTAAAAGACAAGAGGCAAGACTATCTTTTCAAATAACAACTCACTTTATCGTCAATTTCTTTTCTCTATTTTTTTAATATTTCACTTTAGCTCAGCAGTTGTTTTTTCAGCGCCACCGAGCCTCTCTGAATTCTCTTCAAAAATTACAAATTATGAAGTCCGTGCTTTATTCAAAAATAAAAAGTATTGGCAAGCTATTCGTAAGGCACGTGAATTAAATCTCGCTTCAGACAAAGAATATATATATAACTTTGTTGATCAGAGCTTAGAGGACATTAAGTCCAACATTGTTCCATCACTATCTGAAAGTCTTGCGAATAAAGAAATTTTTCCTTCTGCAAATATTAATGTTTTTTATAAAGAGGCTAACACTCGTTCTCTTGCGAGAATTGAAGCCATTAATTATCGCTTCAGTCGTGAATTGGATCTTGATCTTGTACCCCCTACAACCTCAGATACAACTGGTGGTGTCTATCAGCTCGCCATCGAGGACGCTAAACATCTGGACTGGGGTGATTCTGCAGATCTAGATGCACTTATTGAGACCAATAATTATTCTCGACTCCAAGGTTTTGATTACCTCACACAGCAGACGGATCGTCATATAAAAAATTACTTTCTGCTGGATGATTCCAGCATCGTGCTGATTGATAATGAGCGCTCTTTCATAAGAAACTCAGTGCCGCTTCCAGACAGGTCAATGGCAGACTTTTTCACCGACAGTGAGTGGGAATCCTTCCTCAGTAAAGGTGATGATTTTTGGGCCTCTTGGCTTAATGACTCCCCCGTTTATAAATATAACGATAGTCATATTTATTTTATACAGCGTATAAAAAACTTCAAAAATAAAATCACTCAGGATCGTATTAATGCTGGAAATTTTCCTTCTATTGAAACCGCTCAAGAAGAAGTCTTGAATGATATGGTTAGAGAAGATTTTGCGGAGTCCTCGACTAATAACTGTCAAGGATGTCGATGTACGATGATGTAGGTCATTACTATGCTTATCGATAGCAAGCACTAAACTTAATAAGGCTACCTTGGGAAATGATGCCAACTCTAATGACGCGCTAGAGAAATCATTAGCGTCGTAATAAAGTCGGTAAAGAAAATAAAAAGAACAAAAAATAGAGAGCTACTCGTTGGCTTATTGCTTATATATCAAGTCCTAGCTAACTCACTAGTGATGACTTCCACCTCAATATTATTTTTTATTCGCTGCCCTTAAAAAGTTGATAACTGATCAACAATATCTAACTGGCCTTGGTACTCCGCTCTAAATAACTTAAAATTCCTTTCTCGTTCATATAAAAAAGCTTCCACTATATTAGCACCATGATCAAAAAAATATTGCTGGTAGCTCTTAACATCATGCTGAACTGGTAATGTAAATCCATTTGGAATTGATAATTCACCACATAGCTCAATCGCACGAAGGTCAAAATTTAAATTAACTGCGGGTATTCCTGATAATAGTGAAAGCACAGAGGAATGCACTCTGGCACCAACAAAGCCATGAAATTGATTAACTTCTTTAAGTAAGGCCTCTGTATACTCGTATGGCTTGATGACACTCTGCACCTTCACTTTTCTCAACTTTTTCAATGCATCAGTCAACTTGAATTCTGAACGGCCAAAAACACTTTTTTTCTCATAGTTGATATAGCCATCCAGATAGCTTTTCTGCATGCGTAAACGCTTCTCGAGACCTGCCGTTATTGGCGTATCAAAGTCCCCTTGGCATAAATAAGTTAATTTTTTACCACCTAGCAGGGGGATACCACCCGCGGTCATCAGACCTTGTTTATCTACTATTTCATCCACTGGGTTGATGGTTTTATTAAAAACTGATGGGCAACCTATGACTATTGTATTTTTGATGCCGAGCGATCTAAGAGCAGTTTGCGTATGCTTACCACGACAACCTATTTTGGAATATTTTGAAACCTCACGCAGAAAAACGGTAAAGTCTTCATTTAATTTAGGCGGCACCTGCCCATTCAATGCATTAATACCAATAGAAGGAATCAAGGTCTTCTCGGGAGGAAGCCTCGTAGTCCAAAAACTTAAAAACTCGTTTACTGCTGGTCGTAAATGGTCTTGAAGAGAGAGCACAATCTTATCGAACTTTTCAAGCTCAGGTAGCTGCCCCTCTTCAACAATATTGAATGAGGTTGAATCCTTCAGGATGTTTTCCAGCCCAGATGAACAGATTCTATTTCCAAAATTATAAAGATCACCTGATATTTCTTCGTGGCTCTTTATTTGGTCATTATTAATCTTACTGGCATTAACAATAGCTGTACTCACTGCTCACATCCTGGTGAAATAAATCTGTGGCTTATTTATATTGTTGCTTACATTAGTCCATTCATCTAGTGCTGTCGAACATCTCCAATGCTACTCATCGCAAAAACCATTAGATGCCATGCTTAGTGAATCTTTACCATGGACTGTTTTTTGTCTTTCGCATTATCTATCGCTTTTAATCGCATAAAGTTAAAAACTCAAGCTAATCAATACGATAAAGGAAGATTTTGGAGGTATAAATGGTGGCTATGGGTAGACTCGAACTACCGACCCCAGCATTATGAATGCTGTGCTCTAACCAACTGAGCTACATAGCCTTTTCGATGTGAAGCCGCAACATACGCGACCACTGAAACGCTGTCAAATGATAGTGCTTAACAGAGGCGCTAGGATATCAAACATTGAAGCGGAAGTGCACAACATCAGCCTCTATCATGACGTATTCTTTACCTTCTAAACGCCATTTACCGGCATCTTTTGCACCCTGCTCACCATTACCATCAATATAATCTTGATAGGCGATGACTTCAGCACGGATAAATCCTTTTTCAAAGTCAGTATGAATAACACCAGCGGCTTGTGGGCCGGTGGCAC
>JAQWYM010000043.1 GCA_029253965.1 Gammaproteobacteria bacterium | reverse complement strand
GCTAGTTCGGCTAAGTACATTGCCTTGGGCTGATCAACTACGCGGTTACCTGATATATTGGGGGCCATGTCCGATAATACAAGGTCTACTTTTGCACCATCAAGCAATTGTACAAGTTCTTGTAAAGGCTCGTCCTCTGTGAAGTCGCCCTGTATAAGCTTTGCCCCGTCTATTTCTTCCATATCAAGTATGTCCAGACCAAGTATAAGCTTTTTTTCTTTGCCCTGCTTAGACAGTACATACTGTGTCCATGCCCCCGGGGCTGCTCCAAGATCAACAATCACTTTACTCTTAGCTACCAATTGATAACGCTGATCTAACTCCTCTAACTTATAAACTGCACGTGAACGCCAGCCATCAGCCTGAGCACGAGCTACGTAGGGATCATTAGATTGGCGTTTAAGCCAGCGTGAACTACTTTTAGTTTTAGCCAAAGAGATTGTCCATGGAAAGCTGTTGCTTTAAATATAGCGGACTTTTAGGATTTCGAATTCTTTTTCACCACTTGGAGCTATCACTATCGCGACATCCCCTTCACTTTTACCTATTAATGCGCGCGCAATGGGAGAGGTAATAGAAATCATATTTGCTTTAATATCAGCCTCGTCTTCACCAACGATTTGATAGCAAATTTCATCACCAGTCTCTTCATCAGCAAGATCAACAGTTGCACCAAAGACGATACGGCCACCAGTATCTAACTTGAAAATATCAATAATGTCTGCATTTGAAAGCTTGCCTTCAATCTCTTGAATGCGGCCTTCCGCAAAACTCTGTTGCTCTCTAGCCGCATGATATTCAGCATTTTCCTTAAGATCACCATGCTCACGTGCAGTTGAGATAGCCGCAATAATGCGAGGTCTATCCACTGTTTTTAATTGCTGTAATTCAGCTCGTAACTTGTCTGCACCGCGAACGGTTAGAGGCACTTTATTCATATCAGTAGTCTTCAGTAGTCACTAGTGTTTCACCACTTGGTGCATTTCCTCTAGACGATACACCTTATGATCTTGACCCTGCGCAATGGCTTGAGTTAACGCATTGGCACCAGCAATAGTTGTGGTATAGCAAATCTTTTGCTGTAACGCCTCTCGGCGAATAGCATAAGAGTCTGCGATCGCTTGCTTCCCTTCGGTCGTATTAATGATTAATGCAATTTGTTTATCAATAATCATATCAACAACATGAGGTCGTCCCTGTCGTACCTTGTTAACATGCTTACAGGCAATATTTTGATTATCTAGGTAGTCGGCAGTTCCGGCTGTCGCAACAATCTCAAAACCCAAGTCAACTAATCCCTTAGCAACAGCTGCAGCACCTTCTTTATCGCTATCTCGCACACTAATAAAGACCTTGCCGCTGAGTGGCAAAATAACACCGGCACCTAATTGTGCTTTAGCAAAGGCTTCACCAAAGTCTTTGCCAACGCCCATCACTTCACCTGTCGATTTCATTTCTGGACCCAGTATAGGGTCAACACCTAAGAACTTAATGAATGGGAAAACCGCTTCTTTAACTGCATAGAAGGATGGCTTGTTATTCATTTCAATCGCTTGTTGTTGCAAGCTAACTCCGGCCATACAGCGTGCCGCAACCTTGGCTAATGGTACACCGATAGCTTTAGAAACAAACGGCACAGTTCGCGATGCACGAGGGTTAACTTCTAATAGGTAAATTTCATCACCTTTGACAGCAAACTGAATATTCATTAACCCAACGACATTTAAACCATGTGCTAATTTTTTAGTTTGTTCTACTAAGAGCTGCTGCATCTCTGCAGACAATGTGTGCGGAGGTAATGAACAGGCTGAATCACCTGAGTGAATACCGGCCTGCTCGATGTGCTCCATAATGCCACCGACCATAACTTCTTCACCGTCACAGATAGCGTCAACATCAACCTCGATAGCATCAGCAAGGAAACGGTCAATCAGTACCGGAGAGTCATTTGAGACCGACACTGCCGTGTGCATGTAATGCTCTAAGTCTTCATCATTGAATACCACTTCCATGGCTCGTCCACCGAGTACATAGGAAGGTCTAACAACGACGGGATAGCCAATTTTATTCGCCAGAGGCACAGCCTCTTTTACTTGTCGCACTGTTGCATTAGGCGGCTGTAGTAAACCCAGCTCTTCAACCAGAGCCTGGAATCGTTCGCGATCTTCGGCCAAATCAATTGAATCTGGAGTGGTACCAATAATGGGCACACCAGCTGCTTCTAACTGACGGGCTAATTTAAGTGGCGTCTGACCACCAAACTGCACGATAACACCGGTCGGTTGTTCAATGTGGCAGATTTCCAGCACGTCTTCTAACGTTAGTGGTTCAAAGTAAAGGCGATCTGAGGTGTCATAATCGGTGGAGACAGTCTCTGGGTTACAGTTCACCATAATGGTTTCATAACCATCTTCGCGCATGGCTAATGCCGCATGTACACAGCAGTAGTCAAACTCAATGCCCTGCCCAATTCGGTTTGGACCCCCACCTAACACCATGATCTTTTTCTTATCCGAGACCTCAGCCTCACACTCTTGTTCATAACTAGAGTAAAGGTAAGCAGTGCTTGTTGAGAACTCAGCTGCACAGGTATCGACACGCTTGTAAACCGGGCGCACAGCTTGCTGCCAACGGTATTCACGCACGACTTGCTCATCACAGCTTAATAACTGTGCTAAACGACGATCAGAAAACCCTTTTTGTTTTAACTTAAACAAAAAGCTGGCATTTAAATCTTCAAGCGTAGAGGCTGTGACTGTTTGCTCTAATTCAATCAACTCTTCCAGCTGAGACAGGAACCAAGGATCAATGGCCGTAAGCGCATGGATCTCACCGATGCTGTAACCGGCTCTAAAGGCGTCTGCAACATACCAAATACGATCCGGCTGGCGGAGTCGAATCTGCTCATCTAAGGTCTCACGCCAATCACTTTTGCTCTGATCAATTAATGGATTCAATCCATCCATATCTGTTTCAAGGCCACGCAGGGCTTTCTGCATCGACTCTTGGAAGGTTCGGCCAATTGCCATCACCTCACCAACCGATTTCATCTGTGTACTGAGTTCAGTCGATGCCTGTGGAAACTTCTCAAAGGCAAAGCGTGGGATCTTAGTAACCACATAGTCAATACTCGGCTCAAACGATGCCGGTGTTGCACCCCCTGTGATCTCATTATCAAGCTCGTCCAGTGTGAAGCCAACCGCGAGTTTCGCTGCAACCTTGGCGATTGGGAAACCGGTGGCCTTTGAGGCCAATGCTGAAGAACGTGAAACCCTAGGATTCATTTCAATAATAACTAGACGGCCATCTTTTGGATTAACAGCAAACTGTACGTTTGAGCCACCTGTGTCCACGCCAATTTTACGCAGCACTGCTAATGAAGCATTGCGCATAATCTGATATTCCTTATCTGTCAGAGTCTGGGCTGGCGCCACGGTTATTGAGTCGCCGGTATGCACACCCATGGGATCAAAGTTTTCGATTGAACAGATAATAATGCAGTTATCAGCCTGATCACGAACCACTTCCATCTCATACTCTTTCCAACCGAGTAGCGATTCCTCTAGCAGAACTTCAGTTGTCGGTGAGAAATCTAGGCCACGCGCTACAATATCTTTAAACTCTTCGATATTGTATGCAATGCCACCACCACTGCCACCCAAGGTGAACGAAGGTCGGATAATAGATGGGAAACCTATTGATGGCTGAATCGCTAAAGCTTCTTCCATGCTATGCGCAACTGAAGAACGAGCAGATTCAAGACCAATCTCATTCATTGCCACCTTGAACTTCTGCCTATCTTCAGCCATATCAATGGCCTCTTTTGAAGCACCAATCAGCTCAACATTAAATTTTTCTAGGATCCCTTGTGCGTCCAGATCTAAGGCACAGTTAAGTGCTGTCTGGCCACCCATGGTTGGTAGTAAGGCATCAGGCTTTTCACGCTCAATAATCTTAGCGACAGTCTGCCAATCTACTGGCTCAATATAGATCACGTCCGCTGTTTGCGGGTCAGTCATGATCGTTGCCGGATTCGAGTTGACCAAAATCACGTGATAGCCTTCATCACGCAAAGACTTACAAGCTTGCACCCCAGAATAATCAAACTCACAGGCTTGACCAATAATGATCGGTCCAGCACCGAGGATTAATACCGATTTAATATCGTTACGTTTAGGCATAACTAGTCTTTACTGTTGCTGCGCGATGACATCGCTTGAATAAAAGGAAGAAACAGACCACGTACATCATGTGGCCCTGGGCTGGCCTCTGGGTGCCCTTGGAAGCCATATGCTGGCGCATCAAGGTGACGAATACCCTGCAAGCTGCCATCGAATAAGGAGCGATGAGTCGCCACCAAACAATCAGGTAGGCTGTCTTCATCAACGGCAAAACCATGGTTTTGACTACTGATCATAACCTGACCCGTCTCAATATCTTTCACCGGATGATTGCCACCGTGATGACCAAATTTCATTTTTATCGTTTTTGCACCAGTGGCTAAAGCGAAAAGCTGGTGACCGAGACAAATACCAAAAGTAGGTACTTTGTTTTCAATCAATTCACGAATCAATGCGATTGCATAGTCACAGGGTTCAGGATCACCCGGCCCGTTCGATAAGAAGACACCATCTGGAGCCATCTCGGCTATTTCGGCGTAACTGGTTTTAGCCGGGACAATATGCAGATCACAGCCTAGGTTAACCAATATTCGGAGGATGTTATGCTTCACTCCAAAGTCTAGAGCAACCACTTTGAATTTCTTAGCTACCGTCACCTTTGCTGCCAACGCTGGATTTGATGCCTCTAAAGACCAACTGGCTTGATCCCACGCATAAGAACTCTTGGTGGTGACCTCCTGAGCTAGGTCCATACCTTTCAGACCAGAAAAACCTTTAGCCTTTTGAATCAGTGCATCTAGATCAACATCACCCGTTGCAATCACACCGTTTAAAGCGCCTTTCTCACGCAATCTTCGCGTTAGGCTGCGGGTATCGATATCAGCAATAGCAACAATGTTATTTGCTTTCAGATAGTCCTCTAAGGACTGTTCTGCGCGCCAGCTGGAATGCAGTCGCGGTAAATCTCGGATCACTAGACCAGCGGCATGTACCTGTGTCGACTCGCAGTCTTCTGCGGTCACACCTACATTACCAATATGAGGATAGGTCAAGGTTACGATCTGCTTGCGATAAGACGGATCGGTAAGGATTTCTTGATAGCCAGTGATGGAAGTATTGAAAACGACCTCACCCTCAGTGCTGCCGTGTGATCCGACTGAGGTGCCTGTATAGACGGTA
>JAQWYM010000037.1 GCA_029253965.1 Gammaproteobacteria bacterium | reverse complement strand
AAGGCGAACTAAAGATCGCTGGTAAGATGAATAAGATCGCAAACTACACGTAAGTTTGACTCTGAAGTGAAGAAAAGCCCCCTCTCTTGGGGGCTTTTTTTTGTCTGCGTTTTTTAGCAAGCAGAGAGTAGATGTACTGCAACGGTTCTGCAATTTAAACCCAGTCCAATCATTTTAGATAAGCCTCCAACTCAAGTCGATGGCTACTTGGTGTTTGCAATAAATAGCTGGCCTAAAAAAGTTTGAAATATACTCTTCCCTTTAAGGTAGGGATGAGGCTGGTGAAAGATAGGCTTTTAAGATCTAAAAACGACAATGGGCTTGTCGTTTAAGGTTGTCAGGTTGTTAGCTTAAAGTTCCCAAAACTTAACATTTTTATCAATAAGTTTAAGTTCAACTAATATGTCATTAATGGCATCACAAACACCCAAAGCTCTAAAGCTCGCTATTTCTCTGCTTTGCTCATTTTTGTGGCGTAGAACTTGTAAAATAGAAGTATAAACATCTAGCTCGCCAACAGCAGAACGGTCATTATTTTCACCCCTAGCGATGATATTTTTTGCATAACTAGTAATCTTATCGTCTAAAAACTTATCAAATACTTCTTTCGACATAATGGTTTCCTTTGCTAATTGATTATAGGAGCGCGTATAGTATTTTTTTTTAGAATATCATCAAGCACATATAATCCTATCTTCCAACTTACTGTTTTAAACAAGGGTGTGGAGGGGTAGGCTAAAATCAATTAAGATATGCAATAGATTGTTAAGATTTCACAATAGAAAGATTCAGATGAGATAGAGTTGTTTGAGTTTAATGAAATATAGCCTAAGACATTGTCTCAGCTTATAAATAGACAGGGTCGCTAAGAGGAGTTCTCAAAGATATCCTTGTCAATAACAATATTTCTTATAGGAGTATTTTTTCATAACATTCTATTCATTAAATCATGACGAATAAACTTATTGCTTGGGCACAAAGTGGTGAGAAGTACTTCCTTATCAGTTTTGACGTGAACAGCTCACTAGATATAACAAGCTATGGCCGACATCAGGTTTTCTAAGTCTATCTACAATCAAATAGTCAGATTAATTGCTTGTTAAAAAATCACTAAAAGTGACTTGCGAAGGTTAAGTGATTAATTATGCTGGCTACCATCTTTTATTCGAAGGTATGAAGCTATTGCTTGAGAGCTCATCGGGGTGAACTGCTTCTGGCCTTTTGAGTTTTAGCACCTTAGTGACTGCAGGTTCGCTGCTGCTTAGGTTGAAAGATATCAGCCACGCAGTATGCAGTTAATGGGAGGGCTTGGCTTGAGTGCTTTGGTGAATTAATGTAACCACATCGGTCTATCAATGCCGGCAATAAAAAGTAGAACCGGATTGCAAACTACACTTTAATTTGACGCTGAAGTGAAGAAAAGCCCCCTCTCTTGGGGGCTTTTTTTTGTCCGCGTTTTTTAGCAAGCTGGCAGGTATACTTTGTGCGGCTTCTTTGGTGCCAGCACTTTTTGATTAATCCTTATATAAACCTGCCCCGGCAGCTGTTTAGGTCTATAGCTATGAGTAGAAAAATTCTCTCACAATCACTCGCTGAACAAATTAGTGGCCAAGATCTTGGTGACGCACGGGTGTTTTTTGAAAATGAGTTGAAACAAGCAAATAAGCAACTCAGTGCACTCGGTGATGAGGCGACGGCCTTGGAGGGTGCTTATATCTTGATTCAGATGGCTCGTTCTAATCTCGGTTTAGGTGATAAGGAGAGCTGCTGGCAGACGGCACGACCGTTGCTAGATGTCTTTATTGAGGCCGGTGAGTTTGAGTTGGCGGTTGAGGCTTGTGAGCTTTTATACCTAGCTGAGCAAGAGGATTCGATTATTGCCTTGGGCCACGCCTGTTGGCTGGCGGTGACCTATCCGATGAAGGCGGCATTAAGTATCGATATGTTGTCTTATATTATCGATGAGACACCAGATAACTCAGACGGTGCTGCAGTCGCTGGTGTCGTTGCCTTGTATCTCGCTGAAATACGCGCAGAAGGTGCCGAGCGTGAGAGTTTAATCTTTTTAACTAAGCAGTTGATTGCGATTGTGGCGAAGCGCCATCGCGGCATTGAAGATAAGGAATCGATCCAGATTTGGATTGAGATGCTCGAACTGAATGATTTAGATGAGCTGTTTAAGCGTCTTGCACAGATGTTGGATGCGATTGTTGCTAATAGCTGGTGGATTGATCGTGATGCGATGCGCGCAAAACTGCCTGATCAATAGATCTGAAAAGCGGTTTGATTCATTTTGAAGCCAAAGGATAGCGATTAGATCGCTGATTGCGGCAGCTGAGTAGCTGCCGCAATGATAGCGCTAACGATTACTTGAATTTCTTATTGTAATCTTGGACTGAGCCAGAGAAGCCGTCATGTGACTCGGCGCCATGTCCAGCATGTTCCATTGTTGAGTGGTCCATTGTTGAGTGGTCGACTGCGTCTGCGCCACCAAAGTTAAGTTGGCCGCGATCGTTAAGATAAAACGCGACTAATGATGCAGCGACAAGGACAAAAGCGATGATGCCTGGTAATTTTGAATTGCTCATATTGAAAAGTCTCCCCAAAGATTGAAGTTTACTGGTAGCCAATTTTTATTGTTTCTATAATAGCCGGGAATGCTACGGGGCTAATCCCTCAGGGTCAATGATGGGTGTCTATTAGCCCACCCTTTGTAATCGATAAACCAGCGGATGATAAGCGCAAATGAGTGTTGATAAGAGCCATCATCGCGCCATTATTCATGTTGATATGGATGCATTTTATGCCTCGGTGGAGCAGCGTGATTTCCCACAGTATCGAGGTAAGCCTTTGATTGTAGGGGGTGATCCGCAACGCCGCGGAGTGGTTGCCACCTGTAGCTATGAGGCACGCAAGTTTGGTATTCATTCAGCCATGGCCAGTGTCACCGCCCTCAGAAAGTGTCCACAGGCTATTTTTGTAAAGCCACGATTCGAGGTCTATCGACAGGTATCCAAAGACATTAGACGGGTTTTTGCACGTTTTAGTGATCGTATTGAGCCATTGTCCTTAGATGAGGCTTATCTAGATGTTACGGAACACGCACGTGCACCTAATTCGAGTGTCTTGATTGCTAAAGATATCAGGGCGCAAATCAAGCAAGAAACCGGCCTCATCGCCTCTGCCGGTGTTTCCTACAATAAATTCCTCGCAAAAATAGCCTCGGATCAATGCAAGCCGGATGGCCTGCTTTATATTTCACCAGAACAGGGCCCGGGCTTTGTACAGGGGCTTAAGATTCGAGATTTCTATGGTGTTGGCAAAGCCACCGAGCAGACCATGCATGGCTTGGGTATTGAAACCGGCGCTGATTTGTTGCCTTGGCATTTGGCTGAACTACAGGCCGTATTTGGAAGTAGTGCTGAGTACTACTATCAGGTCGCACGGGGTATTGATGAGCGGCCAGTAAGAAATAATCGCATTCGTAAGTCGATTAGTACCGAAGATACCTTCGATCAGGACTTATCGGATACTGAGGCGATGTTAGCTGTGTTACAAACACAGGCAGAGCAGATACAAGAGCAGTTAACTAAGCTTCAGGTACAGGGTAAAACGCTCACGATTAAAGTTAAATTCAGCGACTTTACACAGGTCACTCGCTCACTCTCAAAGGTACAGGGGTTTTATTTGGCAGAGACAATTACTGCTGAAATTCCCGCTTTATTACAGAGTGCTTTAATCAAGCCATTAGCGGTCAGATTATTAGGTGTGGGTGTTTCTAGCTTGAATGCCTTAGGAGAGGTAGAGAATAATAACCAGATTGATCTTTTTGAAGAATAAGTGAGTATATTATGCTGTTAATAGCCCTTCAAAATTGTTGCGTCCAGTTGTCCTGAAAATGGCCTTGTAGTATCTTATAAGTAATAATTTAAGGCTGATAAAAGCCAAGTAAATAATATAAAGAAATCCAGGAGAGTGGAGCTCACCGCTATGACAGATATTACTAAAATTCCTGAAGTATCTAGCAGGATTACTGTTCCTGAAGGTCACTCAGTTCACCATTCATTTTGCCCGCATGACTGCCCTGACTCGTGTTCGATGTTGGTTACGCGAAATGATAAAACCGGCAAGGCTGTGCGTGTACAAGGTGACCCCACTCATCCGATTACACGAGGTTACCTTTGTAATAAGGTTAATCATTATCTGGATTTTGTTTATAACGATAACCGCGTTTTATACCCTCACAAGCGTGTTGGTCCTAAGGGTCCTGGCGCAAAGTTTGAGCGTATCTCATGGGATGAAGCGCTGCAGACTATCACCAATAATTTTAAAGAAACCATTGAGAAATATGGTTCCGAAGCGGTTCAGCCATACTCCTACTCGGGCACCATGGGAATGGTCGGTTACTGGACTATGGACACTCGTTTCTGGAATAAGATGGAAGCAGCTCGTCTTGAGCAATCGATCTGTATTTATGCAGCGATGTGGGCGGGACTACATACCTATGGTATGGCACATGCCAACACCTCTATTCATGAGGCGGCAGAAGAAGCAGACCTAATTATTTTATGGGGTGCTAATTTAGTCAGTACTGGTGTGCATGCCATTCCATTTATCCGCGAAGCAAAACAACGCGGCGCTAAATTAATTGTTATTGATCCACGCAAGACGCGTACGACAATGATGGCAGACTGGCATATACAACCAAAGCCAGGTACCGATGCAGCACTAGCGCTCGGCATGATGAAGGTGATTGTCGATAAAGACATGCACGACGTTGAGTTCCTTAAAGAACAGACGTTGGGTTGGGAAAAGCTAATAGAGACTAAGCTACCTGATTACCCACTGGATAAAGTTGAAAAAATCACTGGTGTTTCTGCTGCTGATATTGAAAAGTTTGCGGTTGAATATGCCTCAGCAAAGATTGCTGTTATCCGCGCTAACTATGGCCTTAACCGTCACCAAAATTCAGGCCAGATGTGTCGTGCAATTCTAACGCTGCCTTGTATTACTGGTTCATGGCGTGAGCGTTGTGGTGGTGCTAGCTTTGGTAACCTTGAAGAGATGTGGCTACGCCATGACTTAAACAAACTACACCGCCCTGATTTAGGTGATCGTGCGTCTAAGCGTATGGTCAGTATGGTGCAGATTGGTCGCGCGTTGCGTGACAACGTTGGTTATGACGAAGCGCCTCTGGATCCACCGATCAAGTCGATGTTTGTTTATAACTCAGACCCAGCAAACTGTGCGCCAAATTCAAATGCTGTGCGAGAAGGTATGGCGCGTGAAGATTTATTTGTTGCTGTACACGAGACTTTCTGGACCGATACCTGTGAGTATGCCGATATCGTTCTGCCAGCTGATACACAACTAGAGCGTCAGGACTTGGTTGCCACCTACGGTAACTGGTACTACGTGATGAACGAACCCATCATTGAGCCATTAGGCGAGAGCGTACGTAACTCTGAGCTGTTCCGTATGTTGGCGAAGGGGATGGGTTACGAAGATGAAAATGATAATGCCTTCACACAAACTGATGAAGAAATTATCCGTGACATCCTCGTGCAAGATGAAGTGAATCCTTTGATGGAAGGGATCACCTACGAAGACTTGAAAAAGAATGGTTGGGCACGGGCAAACACCGAGACTGATCGTCGTAACTTCCAAAAGAATGGCTGGCCAACACCCAGTGGTAAGATTGAAATTTTCTCTGCGGCATTAGCAGAAGAGGGGATTGATCCACTTCCAAGTTATGTGCCGGAGACTGAAGGCCAAGAAGATGAGCTGCGTTCTAAGTACCCATTACAAGTACTCAGTAGCGCCTCACATTACTTTATTGGTGATTCATTCCAGTCAGTGCCTAGACTACAGGCGATGATGTCGCGTCCAACTGTTGAGTTGAGCCCTGAAGAAGCGGCACGACGTCAGCTCAAAGATGGCGATCTCTGCCGACTCTACAACGACCGTGGCGATACCTTTGCTTATGCTGTGATCATTGAAGGCATGCTCAGTGGTATGTGTTCTACGCAGAAACAGTTCAAGGGTAGTAACACCCCGGGCGGCGTCAATATTAATGCCTTGAACTCAGAGATGCTGACCGATTTTGGTAACAGCCCAACTTTCTATTCTTGTTTAGTAGAAGTTGAAAAGGCTGATGAAGGTATGCGTAAGGAAGCCTTGTTAAAAGAATGGGGTGGAAAAGAAGGCTACATTAAGAAGTGGCATGAAGATCCGCGTAACCAAGGAATGACAGCTAGCGATGAAGAGGTTATTGCTGAAGCTGAAAAAATTCATCCAGGAGTATTTAAGTAATGGCAAAACTTGAGACCTTTAATGATCCCTTTGATCAGTTTATAAGAAAGCTACCTGAGCCGAACCCCAACATTCAAACCTTAAGGGTGCAGAGTAATGAAGGGGTTATAACTAAGTTTAAGAATCTGACAGCAGATACTTATGAGGTTGTTATTACCTGTCCTGAGGGCTCGCATAAGTTGTGCACACGTGCTGGTCAGTACGGCACGATTAAAGTAGAAGGCATTCAGAAGCCCCGTTCTTATTCTTTTGCACAAACGCCAGAACGTGAGAATAAAAATGAATACACCTTCTTCATTCGCTTAGTACCGGGTGGTGAATTATCTGCATGGTTGGATGAGAAGAATCGCGAAGGTGAGAAGGTTATCTTGTCAGGGCCTATGGGTAAGTTTGGTTTAGATGAATCAACAAAGCCCATGGTCTGTATTGCCGGTGGTAGTGGCATGAGTGCGATAAACGCCTTGGTACAAGAAGTTGAGGTGCGCGGTGTCGCAAGAGACTGTTACTTCTTCTACGGTGCACGTGAACAAAAAGATCTGTATCTACAAGATGAATTAAAAGCGTTATCCGAGAGATGGCCAGCAGGGCATAAGTTTGAATTTATCCCAGTTTTATCAGAAGAGCCTGAGGGCAGTGATTGGCAAGGGCCTCGTGGATTTGTAACGCAGCATGTCAAAGAAGCTTATTTGGATGCCGGTGTTGTATCCGGTGACAACTTGAAGGCATTCTTCTGTGGGCCACCACCGATGATTGATCATGGTGTCAAAGTGCTAATAGAAGCAGGCTTATCAAATGATGATATCTACTATGATAAGTTTGAAGATATGCGTTCACCTGCACCGGTTATTGATAACGAAAAGTGTGTTCTATGTGATGAGTGTTTGATGGTGAAAGCCACTGAAAACTGTATTACTGAAGCGACTAACTTTAAGAAGAATGCCGAAGGTCAGATTGAGTCATTTGAGCGTGTTCGCCCCGGTCACACCTCTGGTCTGTATTACAATGCATTGTTTATTGATGAGAGTGAATGCATTCGTTGCTATGCCTGTATTGAGGCCTGTCCGCATGAGGCAATTTCACCGTCTTATGATCCAGTGCCTAAGACACTACGGCAGTACTAGTTTGTATTCAAACTTATAGTATTTGCTTTGAAAAGCTACTCCAGGAAACTGGAGTGGCTTTTTTTTCGCCATTACAATAATAAAAGGGAGTTTAACTATGCGAAGGATAATGAGTCTGCTGGTGATGCTAATCATCAGCGTTAATGTGGTGTCAGCAGAGCAAGACAGTGGCCGTTTTACTGAGGGTGTTTTCTGGAAGATAGAAAAAGAAGGTGAGTTTGTCGGTTACATCTTCGGTACCTTGCATATGAATGATGAGCGCATTGCTAAGATTCACGACAAGGTTACACCTTATCTAGATGACGCCATGAGTTTTGCAATGGAGTCCTTTCCTAGTGATCACTACTGGAACCCGTATCAGGGCAGTCAGTTAATTAAAAGCGATATGGTGCTGCCAAAGGGTGAGACACTGGATCAATTAATTGGTCCGGAAACCTATCAACGTGTTGAGACGGTGTTGAGTGGTCTGCTGGGTATGAAGCCAGAATTAGTTAAGACCCTGCGTCCATGGGCTGCCATGCGTAGCTTTGCTGTGCGTGCAAAGAGTAATAAGGTAATTTTGGATTATGCGCTGCTAGACCGCGCCGCCTCACAAGATAAAGAACTCTATCAAGTGGAATCGATTGAGGAATTTATTGTTACCCTGCAAGAGATGCCATTAGATGCACAGGTCGCACTATTAGAATTTACAGTGGCCAGTTATGACGACATGTATCAGATTATTGATGACATGTTAGATTCCTATTTGAAACAAGATCTGCAAACAATGTTTCAGATTAGCACGCGCTTTATTCCACAACAGCCAGAAAATAAGCAATGGCGTGATATCTATCTTAAACACGTGGTGTTGAATCGTAATATTGTGATGGAGCACTATATGCGTAAGGCGATGCGTGAAAGAAACACCTTTATCGCGGTTGGCGCAATTCACCTCTATGGTGATAAAGGCGTCCTCGCCTTGATGGAGAAAGATGGCTATAGCGTAACTCAGCAGGATTTATAAAAAAGCTGAGGATGGTTATAACAAAAAGCCCGCTAAGAGAGTCGCTCCTAGCGGGCTTTTTGTTGCGCTATGCATTTAACTCTTTAGCTATTCTTAACTACGTCCGTAGACCGGAATAGACGCACCTGAGATAGACCTTGCTTGCTCTGTGCATAAGAAAGCCATGGTCGCTGCAATGTCTTCACAGGATACCCAGCTGCTGAAGTCTGCATTGGGCATGTCACATCGATTAGTGGGGGTGTCGATGGTGCCCGGTAAGACGCTGTTCACGGTAATGTTATTCATCTTATGTTCTGCTGCTAAGCATTCACTTAAGGTAACTACTGCGCTTTTAGAGATACAGTAGGGTGCCATGTTGGCCTTGCCTTGTTCTGCAGCGCGCGCTGAAACATTAATGATGCGGCCATGGCCTTGTTTTAACATGCCTGGGATGGCTGCTTTGCAGGTGTTCATAACCGACTTGAAGTTCATCTCAAACATGGCATTGAAATCATCAGCGCTTAACTCATGCACAGCAGTGCCCATGCTAAAACCACCAGCAACATTGAGGACAGCGTCGAGGCGACCGGTTTTGCTGATGATGTTTTTGAACAACTGTTCTACTGCCTCTGACTGACTTAAGTCACAACTCAGGCTGCAGACAACCTCTTCACTGTATTGTTCAGTGAGTTGAGCAAGAGCGGCTTCTGAGCGCGAAGTTAGTATTAGTTTTGCCTTGGCTGCAGCGAAGGTCTTGATGCAGGCTTGGCCTAGTGCACCGGTGGCGCCAGTGATGAGTATAAATTGATTGCTGAGATCGGTCATATGTCATATTTCCAAAGGGTGTGAAAAGTTGCGTTGCATAAAAAAGGCGGCAAATGAATTGCCGCCTAAACTTATGTCACCTTGCGGTGACCCCATAACGCGATAAGCCTTACAGTTTTTTTACTACCACTGTAGTGCACCACCTGTTTGATATTCTGTGACTCGAGTCTCGAAAAAGTTTTTCTCTTTCTTTAAGTCTAGAAGTTCAGACATCCAAGGGAATGGGTTGCTTGCACCCTCATACTGTGGCTCGATGCCAATCTGTGAACAGCGACGGTTTGCGATGTACTGCAGGTACTCAGCAAACATGTTTGCATTCAGACCTAAAATACCGCGAGGCATGGTGTCTTTTGCATACTGTGTCTCTAAGGCGACCGCATCCATAATCAAGGTGATGATCTCTTGTTGGAATTCGTCAGTCCAAAGATGCGGGTTCTCTAACTTAATCTGGTTGATGACATCAATACCAAAGTTCATGTGCATGGATTCATCACGCATGATGTATTGGAACTGCTCAGCAACACCGGTCATTTTGTTACGACGACCCATAGATAAGATTTGAACAAAGCCGACGTAGAAGAAGATGCCTTCAAAGATCACGTAGAACGCAATTAAGTCACGTAGTAAACGTTGGTCCGCTTCCGGCGTGCCGGTTGCAAAATCAGGGTCACCTAGACTCTGTGTGAAGGGTAGAGCCCATTCTGCTTTGCGTGCCACTGAAGGCACTTCACGATACATGTTGAAGACTTCACCTTCGTCTAGTCCAAGTGACTCGATGCAGTATTGATAGGCATGTGTATGCAGGGCTTCTTCAAAGGCCTGACGCAATAGATATTGGCGACATTCTGGATTAGTGATGTGCTTATAGACAGCCAGCACTAAGTTGTTTGCTACCAGTGAATCTGCAGTAGAAAAGAAACCAAGATTACGTTTGATCACTGTACGCTCATCATCAGTCAGACCTTGCGGGTCTTTCCATAGGGCAATATCAGCAGTCATATTGACCTCTTGTGGCATCCAGTGGTTAGCACAACCATCGAGGTATTTAGTCCAGGCCCACTCATACTTGAACGGTACTAGTTGGTTGAGGTCGGCGTGGCAGTTAATGATTTTCTTGTCATCAACACGGATGCGTGCAGCACCCATCTCAATAGCCTCAAGGCCGGTAGCGCCGGCGTCAGCTTCTGCTGCGCTGCTGGCTTCTTTAACCGCTACCGGTTCTGCTGTTGCAGTTACACCTGCAGCGCTTGCTGATAGGTCAAAGGGTTGAGCTGCAACCGTAGGCTGAGCTGAGCTAGTACCTTGGCTGCTTGCGAGTGGATCATCCCAATTTTGCATTTCAGTATTCCTTCTGTAGTGACACGCAGCATATGCGTGCTATTGCTTAATTTTGCCTTGATTGTTTGCAGTGCTTATTGGCACGCGTCACAGTCTGGGTCTAGTAGTGAGCAAGCCGTTGGCGCAGCTGGTGCGCTAGCCGAACTTTGTACGGCATTGAGTTTGCTTTCCCGATGATTATCCATGGTGCTCTTCTCGACATGGGTCGCACCAATTGAACGTAGGTAGTAAGTTGTTTTTAAACCACGAACCCAAGCTAGTTTGTAGAGGTTGTCTATCTTTTTACCCGATGGCTCTGCCATGTAGAGGTTGAGCGACTGGCCTTGATCAATCCATTTCTGGCGACGTGATGCTGCTTCTATGAGCCAACGTGGATCAACTTCAAAGGCAGTGGCATAGAGCTCTTTGAGTGCGGCTGGGACACGATCAATATTTTGTACGCTACCGTCATAATATTTGAGGTCATTAACCATAACGTTGTCCCATAAATCAGCCTGCTTAAGATCATTAATCAGGTGCCAATTAGAGACCGTGAACTCACCGGACAAATTCGATTTTACAAATAAGTTTTGGTAAGTCGGCTCAATACTCTGAGTGACTCCACAGATATTTGAAATGGTCGCTGTCGGTGCAATGGCCATGGTGTTGGAGTTACGCATACCAACAGTCTGAACCTGTTGACGGAGGCTATCCCAATCCATGGTGCTGGAGCGATCAACGCTTAAGAAGCCACCACGCTCTTCTTCTAGTAGTGCAATCGAGTCGATAGGTAAGATGCCCTGTGACCAGAGAGAACCAGAGAAGCTGGCATAGCTGCCACGTTCCACAGCAAGATCTGAAGACGCTTTAATAGAGTAGTAGCTAATGGCTTCCATTGAGTGATCAGCGAACTCAACCGCCTGCTCACTGGCGTAAGCAACACGCAGTTTATAAAGCGCATCCTGAAAGCCCATTAAACCCAAGCCAACAGGGCGGTGCTTAAGATTGGAAGCACGTGCCTTGCCGACGCTGTAGTAGTTGTAGTCGATAACGTTATCTAACATACGCATAGCGGTGTTGATGGTCTGCTCAAGCTTTTCTTGATCGAGTCCATTCTCATTAATATGCGCCGCGAGGTTAACCGAACCAAGGTTACAGACCGCAATCTCAGTGTCCGAGGTATTCAAGGTGATCTCGGTGCACAGGTTTGAAGAATGCACAGTACCGACATGGCCTTGTGGTGAGCGAATGTTGCACGGGTCCTTGAAGGTGATCCAAGGATGTCCTGTTTCGAACAACATACCTAACATTTTGCGCCATAGATCATTCGCTGGCATTTGCTTGAAATGCTTGAGCTCACCGGCAGCAGCCTTAGCTTCATAATGGGCGTAACGCTGTTCAAAGGCTTTGCCGTATAAATCATGTAGGTCTGGGCAGTCATTCGGTGAGAACAGTGTCCAATTACCTTCTTCACTGACACGCTTCATGAATAAATCAGGAATCCAGTTAGCGGTGTTCATGTCATGCGTGCGACGACGGTCATCTCCCGTGTTCTTACGTAGGTCTAGGAACTCTTCGACATCTAAGTGCCAGGTTTCTAAATAGGCACACATCGCACCCTTACGTTTGCCACCTTGGTTAACTGCAACAGCGGTGTCATTGGCAACCTTAAGGAACGGCACAATACCCTGTGACTTACCGTTAGTGCCCTTAATGTGTGAGCCCATAGAGCGCACAGGTGTCCAGTCATTGCCTAGGCCACCAGCAAACTTTGAGAGCATGGCGTCATCTTTGATGGCATCAAAAATACCATAAAGGTCATCAGGTACCGTAGTGAGGTAGCAAGAAGAGAGCTGTGGACGCAGAGTGCCAGAGTTAAATAAAGTTGGTGTCGAGCTCATGAAGTCGAAGGAAGACAGTAGACGGTAAAACTCAATAGTACGATCTTCGCGTTCGACTTCATTGATGGCGAGGCCCATGGCAACACGCATAAAGAAGGCCTGCGGAAGTTCAAAGCGGATCTCATCACTATGAATGAAGTAACGGTCATACAGAGTCTGTAAGCCTAAGTAGGTGAATTTGTAATCACGTTCAGGAAGCAGGGCTGCTGTCAGCTTATCTAAATCGTATTCATTCGCTAGACGAGCATCGACTAGCTCGAGATCCGCTGCTTTTTGAATATAGTTTTTGAAATACTGGGCATAGCCTTCTCTCATCTCTTCTTGAGTCGCTTCAGTAGGATGCCCCGCTAAAAAGCTCAGCGCTTCACGACGCAGTGTGTCGAGTAGCAGCCTAGCAGCAACATAGCTGTAGTTTGGCTCTTTTTCGATCATCGTGCGTGCACTCATAGCGAGTGCTGTAGACACTTCAACCTCTGGCACACCATCATAAAGATTGCGCAGTGTTTCGGTGATAATCGGCGTGGCTTCAACTGAATCTAGATTTTTACAGGCGTCAGTGACGACAGCCTGCATACGCGTGCTGTCTAAAGGTTTAGTGACACCATCAAGGCCGGTGACCTGCAGGCCACTGATCTCTTCAGTGCCTACGCTGGCTGTACTGTCAGCCTGCTTAGCGGCGCGCTCTTGAGAGCGGCGTTCGCGATACAATACGTAATCACGAGCCACTTTATGGTGGCCTTCACGCATTAGAGCGAGCTCGACTTGATCTTGTACGTTTTCTATATGGAAGGTGCCGCCGTCGGGAATGTTTCGCGTTAGTGCACCTTCAACTTGATTGGTAATCCCTTCAACGGTCTCACGGATGCGACCAGAGGCGGCCGCTTCTCCACCTTCAACGGCTAAAAAGGCTTTGGTTACTGCAATTTTGATCTTGTCGCGGTCATAAGAAGTGACCTTGCCATTACGGCGAATGACGCGGTATTGGCCGGGTGCAGTAGCTTGGATTTCGGGTGTGGATGGCATGTTCTGTACGTGTGTAGCAGTTGTACTCTCATTGCTTTGCTCTGAGCTCTCGGTTTCCATACAGATTCTCTTTAATTGTGGTTGGTTTTTTTAGTTTTTATAGTGTTTTCGATAGAGGTATTATCAACCTGCTTTACCGTGAGTACACTATAAGTTGAGGTTGAACAGGTCGTCAACCCCAATATGTTGTGGATATGCCTTTTGATGAGCTGGGTATAGCATGTGGATAACGTGTGTATAGGATTATGCAAAAAAAAACGTTTTAACTATCCTAGACTTAAGAAATTATGATGAAAAAGCGGGTGATAAAAACCCGTTAATTAATCTATCTTTCTGACGTTTAATCGAGTCAATTTTTTTAATGCGAGGACTTTATTCTCGCCGATAATTATAAAACAGGATCTTATGATCAGTAGAGCACAGGCTCGCGTCAGCGAACCGCACAAAAAACGCACAGATTGGGCTAATTTACGTCGGTTACTCCCCTATTTATGGGCTTATCGAGGGCGTATTCTGCTAGCATTGGCCTGTTTGATACTTGCAAAGGTGGCCACGGTTGCGGTGCCCTTAGTGCTCAAACAGATTGTTGATCAGTTTGATGTTGATGACGTCATGCTCAAGCTGCCTCTGGCCTTATTGCTAACTTATGGTGCGCTGCGCCTTTCAACGGCTCTATTTAGCGAGCTGCGTGATGTTTTGTTCGCTCGGGCTCGCTTTCATGCGGTCCGCAGCATGTCGGCCGATGTTTTGGCGCATTTGCATCGCTTGTCGATGCGCTTTCATCTCGATCGACGCACCGGTTCAATTTCGAGAGATTTAGAGCGGGGTACGCAAAGCCTCAGTTCGTTATCTAATTATTTTATCTTCATTGTGATTCCAACCGTATTTGAGATCACCTTAGTGATGGCTATTCTATTTAGCTCTTATGCGATCCACTTTGCTGTAATCACGCTGGGCACAGTGATGTTTTACATATTATTTACCGCATTGGTGACCAACTGGCGTATGCATTATCGGCATACAGCCAATCAACTTGACTCAGAAGCCCACTCTCAGGCGGTTGATAGCCTGATGAATTACGAGACGGTGAAATATTTTAATAATGAGGAATATGAGGTGAAGCGCTATGCCAGTACGCTATCTCGTTGGGAGCATGCCTTAGTTAAAAGTACGGTCACCATGTCGTTACTAAATTTTGGTCAAGCATCGATCATTGCTATAGGTGTGACGCTGATTATGATGTTTGCAGCCGATGGTGTGGTTAGAGGTGAGATGACGATTGGCGACCTCGTCTTAGTAAATGCGCTCATGCTGCAATTGTTTGTGCCTATGAATATGCTGGGTATTGTCTATCGGCAGATTACTTATGCACTGGCAGATATGGATTTGTTAACGCGATTATTAAATGAAAAACCAGAGGTTAAGGACAAGCAGGGTGCGCAGCAGTTGGACGTGCAGCAAGGGGCAGTAGAGTTTGAACATGTGGCATTTTCCTATAATCCAGATCGCGTTATTTTGCGTGATATTTCCATGCGTATCCCATCAGGGCAGAAAATTGCTGTTGTTGGTCCATCTGGTGCTGGAAAGTCAACAATTGCACGCTTACTCTTCCGTTTTTATGAGACAACAGGTGGACGAGTATTGATTGATGGGCAGGATATTGCTGCAGCAACTCAAGATAGTCTGCGTCAACAGATTGGAATGGTGCCGCAGGAGACGGTGCTGTTTAATAATAGTATTCGCTTTAATATTGAATATGCTAGGCCGGGGGCCACTGAAGCCGAGATTCAAGAAGCGATACAGATAGCACAGCTTGATAACCTCATTACACAGCTACCAGAGGGTATGGATACCGTGGTGGGTGAGCGAGGGCTTAAGTTATCAGGGGGGGAGTTACAACGAGTGGCGATAGCACGAGCAATCCTGAAAAAGCCTAAGATTTTAATCTTCGATGAAGCCACCTCAAGCCTAGACTCTGATACCGAGGTAGCACTGATGAAATCAATAAGGGCGGCTGCTAGCGGTGTCACCTCGCTGATTATCGCACACCGGCTATCAACGATTGTTGATGCTGATTGTATCTATGTTTTAGAGGCCGGATGTGTCGTAGAGCAGGGCAGTCATGCACAACTCTTGGCAAAGGCTGGGTTATACTCGCGGTTATGGAATTTGCAGCAATCAAAACAAGAGCATAAGGAAAGCTAATGGCAACGGAAGATACTCAAAGAATAAAAATTGAAGAAGAAATGATGGATATGGATGGCAGTGGCTGTGCCAGTAGCGAGCCCTTTGCGCTACGAGTCCTTGGCGATAGTATGGAGCCAGAATTTAATGACGGCTGTGTGATTATTGTTGATCCTAATGGCGTTGCAGAAAATGGAAATTATGTGATTGCTGAAATAGAAGGTGATTATATTTTTCGCCAGTATGCTGAAGAGGCCAGTCAAGGCTTTCTACAGGCGGTTAATCCGGGTTACCCGCGTCAGGAGATAGCAAGTAAAAGCGTTATTCGCGGCGTGGTGACACAGCGCGCAGGCGCAAAACGTAAGGAACATAAACACTACGAATAAGGCTTGAGCTGAGTTAACTACGGTAAGAGTTAAAGTAACGCACGAAGAGAAAGAAAACTAAGCCATAGAGCGCGATTAGAGAAATCATCTGGCCGATATTTAGAGTGGGGTAATTCATGGTCGCGACAGCAGCTATGATAACGGCTACTAAGGCGAAGCGGTTTCTTTGCCAAGGCTTCATGGGCAATTTCCTTTATAGATCGAAAGTTCCCGCGAGATAGAATCCGAGCCAAACCAAGCCAACAACAGTGAAGGCAGTAGGGAGTAACCAGCGCATAGACAATCCTTTTTACAGCGGCAATCAATATGTGAAGTTAGGCATACCGAGACATTCTTCGGAACCTTATAAGCAATAAACTTTAACCTAAGCGAGAGGTTGCTGTCGAGTTAAACAGGATGACCTACGATCGGGCTGAAGCAAGCCTAGTCGAAGTTAATGTAGCTTCATCACTCTGTTATAAATTGTCTTGCTGCTCATTTAATTGAGTTGCATGCGATTTATATCTTTGTAAGGGAGCGTTACTCGGAATCTGGTGCCTTTGTCTAGCGTGCTTTTAACTTCAATTTTTCCTGAGTGGTCCTGCACCACATGTTCGACCATATGCAGGCCCAGCCCAGTGCCTTTTCCTTTTTTCTTGGTGGTGTAGAAAGGTTCAAAGATAAGAGCTAGATCTTTCTCAGGAATGCCATGACCATTATCAGAGATGTCGATAACAACGCTTTTTTCACCTTTTTCCTCAATCATACGCGTACGTAAAATAATTAAACCGTCATGCTCAATAGAATGAACTGCATTCATTAACAGATTTAAAAAGGCCTGTCCTAAGCGTCCTCCACTGGCATAAATAAAATCTAAGTTAGCTAAGTCCCAGCGGATATCGGTTTGGAATTTAATTTCATTAAAAGCAAGTTTTACCGTTTTTTGTAACAATTCGTTAACATCAATAAGCTGCCAATCAAGGTCTTTGGCATGTGTAAAACTCATCAAGTCAGTAACAATATTGCGTATACGATTCGCACCAAGACAGCAATCCTCAAGTAGGCTTGCTGTTTCATCTTGTATGTAATCAAAATCAACTTCTTTTTTCATATTGTCTAAGCGTTGAATGAGTTCAACTCTTGTTTGATCACTGGTGATATGACGCGATGTGATTTCTTCTTGTAGTTTGAGAATTCCGTCGCAGTGTTTGCGATACTCAGAGAGTAGTTCAAGATTGCTAGTAATGAAGCCAATAGGGTTATTTATTTCATGAGCAACACTGGCTACCAGCATGCCAATGGCTGCCATTTTTTCAGACTGAGCAAGCTCTGCATGGGTATGATCTAACTCTTCTACTTTTAATTTCAACTGTTGGTTTTGATCCGCGAGTTCTAGTGCACGATTATGTAACTCTTGATTAGCCTTAAATAAGGCCAGACTTTTTTCCTCCAAAAGAGTTTCTGCCTGTTTTCTAGCGATTTGTTCGCGTACGAGCTTAGCCGCTAATGCGGTACTGTTAGTCATCTTAATCATGTCGGCTACCGACCTCCTTGTTTTTGCATTTATTGTAAAATAATTACAGTAAAAACTTCTTCACTTCCCTTTTTGTTCAACCTGTTTCTTTCAATGAGTAGTTTTTCGTTAAAATAATTCCCCGCACCTTCAATGACTCCATACATAACATCTCCCAGGCAACGGTGAGATTGGTAATGGAGTGTTGCAGCCGAGGAGCTGATGCGTTTGAAATGCACTCGTGGGGGAGTCGTTTCTGGATAGATGCTTTTGACTTCCATATGAATAACATTATTAATCGTTTCAAATAGCTCAAAGCAAGAATGCTTGTTTTTGACATATTGTGGGCTAGAGCTGGTAAGGGTGGTGAATAAATAGGAACCAAATCGTTGGCTGACATGCTTAGGTGTTATCTTAAAGGATTGGCTGCTAAGAAGTATTAAGTGGAGTAATTCTTTGAAGTCATAAGAACCCACAGTAGTGTAGGCGCAAGCACTATTAAGATCTGCTTTAATTATTATTGATTCAGTTTCGATGAGGCCCAACTCATTCTCTAGAAAGCTAATGAAACTGGTAAATACTATTCCTTTCATATGTTTTAAGTTCAGGTTAGATTATTCGTGGTCGTATCATGATGAGGATTTCTGTTTCATCTTCATTGGTTTGATGTTCAGAAAATATCAGCCTCATAGGGTTGAACTTACTAAGGAAAGGAAGTCCCTCTTCACTTGATGTTTTCTTTTTTTGAATTAAGCCGCCTAAAACTAAGTAATCTCCATCTTGTACATCTACAGTATTCGATATTTGGTGGCTGATGAGTACGTGCTCATTATTTTTTGTACGAAGGAGATCACTTACTTTAGCGTTTAAAATTTCAAGATTAACTCGTCCATCTGTGGCTATGTTAGTAGTTACTTTTAGTTCGATTCCGTAACTGACCTCTTGGCGTTGTGATGAATTAAAGTTATTTTTAGTGGGGTAGGGTAGCCATGTCGTATACTTGGATTCAAAATGAGCTTGATGTCCATCTTTTGAAACGATGGAAGGCATTGTTTTAATAAAAGCCTTTCCTTGTCTCTGTAAGGCACGCATTGATCGCAATAAGATGGGTCGTTTAAGAATGTCATAGGTCACACTCATGGGACGGTCCCATGAGATGCCTAGAACTTGCATTGCCTCACGACTAACCTCGATAATACTTAATTCTAGAATGACTTGTTTAAGCTCTTCATCATGCAACTCAAGTGAGCTTAAAATTTGATCTTGAATCATGCTTGGAGCATGAATGCTTAGAAATTCACTGCCTTCAGGTATGTTGACGTATTGTTGTTGTTGATCACTAAGCGTCTCAAATAATGCCTCTGAAGACATATACCTTGGCTTATAACGACAAGTTTTAGAGAGTTTTTCAAAAGAAGCGGTGTCTGTTTCTGAGGCGCCAACTAAAATATAATTTTTATCGAATAGATAGCTGTAGTTGCTGGCGACTAATAGGATCTCCAATGCACTAACAAGAGCCACATCATCTAAGGTGGCACTGATGAGACTATTAACGCTTTCGTCTATTAGTATCGGGTATCCAATCTGTATGCTGAGCTCAACTAACGCCTCACGCAAATCAGTTTCAAATAAGTCGAGAGAGACTTTTTGTTCTTTATTTATATTATAATTAGAATCTTTACTGCAACGATAAACCTCATAATCTCGAGATTTATTTGTGCTGTCGTTCTTGGGTATGTGATTTTGCAACCAACTGTTTTCGGCTGGGCTGCTGAGTATGGACTCATTATCTAGATTGATATTGTTAAATTTTCTATTGTCACAGCCAAGGACCATGAGGCTTAAAAGAAAGACAAGACTAACGGTAGTAAATTTTTGAATGATGTCATGCTTGCTAATCATTCTTAAATACGGTGTGTAGCTCAACTTCATGCCATTTGCTATCAAGTGCTAAATCAATAAGAAATACTTTTGGGCTGATTTCACCATCGTTCCAATGTTGAGACAGTTCTATCTCGTGATCTCCCCCAGGGTTTAGCGTTATCTGACGCGGTCTAAATGAATATGTTTCTGACTTATTTCTAGTGCTTTTGGGGAAACGTAATTTAATCGTTTTATTGTAAGGGTTGTGAACAGTAAATTTATTCTTACTGAGGTTTTGATCGGTTTGGCTAATTATAACTTTAGGGAGTTTATATTCAGCTGCAAGACCTGACGCTTTATTGTTGAAAACAATTTCAACCTTTTTGCGTTGTAGGAGTTTTTTACCTAAGCGATTATTTGCAGAGAGATGTAATGTGCCTGATCTAATTGGGCTGTTGATAAGGCCTATTATGCCTACAGTTGTTTCTGGGAAAACGCGTGACTTATTCATTGCTCTTTGTTGAGCGGACTCAGTCACTAAGTTAACACGTTCAATTAACCTGCCATTATCATTGCGTATATCAACCCTAGATTCCAATTCGCCAGGCAGTTTAGAGAGATTGCTAAAGTCAGCTGTGACATAGTTTCCTTCCTCACGCTGCTCTATTTTTAAGTTCGTTAAACTTCCTGTAAGCCGTCCCCTTTGTGTGGCTAGCTTCAAATCAATGACAATTGCATAACGTACTGTTATGGCAAGACTATCTGTACTTACTCTTGACTCTTCCTTAACCATGATTGCTGCTAAATGTGAACCTTTTGTCCGGGAAGGGATGTTTAGCTGGCCTCGAATAATCCTTTTCTCACCTTTTTTTAGGTTTGCTCCATCTGTTTCTAAAGTTATCCACTTCACTAAACCTTCATCACCATCCTCTAGTGGTAAAAACTCCATATGGCCACTATGAAGTTGCTTTAACTTGTAGATCTCAAATATCACAGCACCAGCTGATTTTGCTTTAATTGTGAAACTAAACTCTGGCTTCCTACCTGACTTCTCATCAACATGAATGAGCATCGGGCTTACTGAGAATTCTCCAGCCTGCGTCGCACTAATTAAACTTAGGCTGCAAGCCACTAAAACTGTTAGTAGGATTTTAGAAGCAACATGAATGCCTCTATTCATTAATCGAAAGGTATGGCCTTGCTGTTTGATACAACAAAACCATACGTATTTTTTATGTTAAAAGCGCTATCCATAGCTATTAATTAAGCTTAAATCGCACTTACTGTCAGTGTGATTAGACTGCTGTAGTTACCTGCAGCTAACTCGTTTATACCTGAAAGGTTTGCAGATGCATCCAATTGGTAATTTGAGGAAGTTACAACGTTGCTTGCGGTGTCAACAACATTAGTGCCGCTATCAATGGTTAAGGATGGCACCACTGTGGTTCCACTTAATGCAACTGTTGTCGCTGTCACTCGGACTGCACCATTGGTTGCTAGTGAGAACAGATCTCCTCCAGTATAAGTAGGTGAACCATTTATCTTCGTCATTTGAAAGTTATCTAAGCCTGTTAGCGTTGCATATAGACCGATTGTTAAATTTGCCGTTGAGGTTTTAACGTCTAAATTCCCCTCAGCTGATGCTTGACTTGTCATCACCAAACCTAAGCTTAGCAATACACCTTTACTTATTTTTGATAGTTTTTTATTCATATAACACCTTTTAGTATTGTTTGAAAAATTTACTGTACTTAAGTACTAATGCATTCTTCGTGCCACATACTATGATCAGGTGTTTGGCTTGATCTAGATACGATCTTCTTATTCTGGTTTTGTATAACAGCTGTAACCTTGTCTACTATGTGACATAACTACGTAATGTTTAGATACGTGTTACTGGCTCAGATCGAAGCGTTTCATTAGTCGCCATAAGGTCATGCGACTAATACCTAATGCTGCAGCTGTTCGTGTTCGGCTTCTATGATGTAGGTTTAATGCATAACTTAATTCATCGGCACTGATGTCTTTCGGGCGACATATCCTTACTGCTAATGAAGTGTTTGCTTTGTTTAGAGTAGTCGTTAAGGTATTGCTGCTGGGATTGCTAGGACCATAGTGCTTGATCTCTGGTGGTAGATGCTCTGAGTTAAAACATTCTGTTTGATAATCTGTCATCGCTAACAAATAATTGGCTGTATTTTCTAGTTCCCTAATATTTCCCGTCCATGGGTAAGACATTAGTTTTTCGATTAATTCTTGATCTAATGGTCTAGTCTCTTCAGGGCGGATCGATTGTATGAAATGTCGGAATAAAAGCACACAGTCCTCACCACGATCACGTAATGGCGGTAAGACGATACTAATCACTTCTAAGCGATAGCGTAAATCCTGCCGAAAATCATTACTTTCACAGGCTTGTCTTAAGCTGCATGAAGAGGCTGAAATTACCTGGCCTTTAAAGGCTTGCAGTTGATTTGAACCCAGTGCAATGTACTCACGCTCTTGTAGTACTCGCAGTAGTTTGGACTGTAACGGGATACTCATCGATGTGACTTCATCTAAAAATAGGGTGCCGCCTTGAACCCGGGCTAGTAAACCGTCCTGATCGGCAATGGCGCCTGTAAATGATCCTTTTTTATGGCCGAATAGCTGTGACTCCATCAGAGATTCTGTGAAGTTGGCGCAGTTAAAGCTAATGAATGGATATTCTGATCGATGACTTTCAATATGTACTGCTCTAGCGGCTAGTTCTTTTCCTGTACCGGTTTCACCGCAAATAAAGACAGGCATATTTGAGCGTGCCGCCTTTCCTGCATTAGCAAAGGCTTCATGCATCTTGCTTGAGCCGCTAAGCAGGCCATGGAAATTTTGTAAACCAGGATCTTTCTCTGCCCCAACAGTTTTGGATTGATGTGTTTTTAGTAGCATGCGCACTTGTTTTACAAGGGCCTTATTATCCCAAGGCTTAGCGACAAATTGATCTACTAGGCCTTGATTAAAGGCTTCGATGAGGACATCAAAATCGGCATAACCACTGATTAAAATGCTACTGAAATTTGATTTTATGTTGTGTAATCTTCGGAATAACTCGGTACCAGTTAGCGTTTTCATGCGCTGGTCGCTGATGATGATATCAAAGTTGTTCTGTGTCGCTAACTCAAGGCCATAGGCTGGGTCGTGGGTGACGGTGGTCTCGGCATCTAATATGTGGAGTAAGCGCCGAAGGGCGCTGCCAACGAGAGTATCGTCATCAATAATAAGAATTTTATGTTTTTTTTCCATGTTTTGCTCTCTCCACTAGATTCTTAGGCTTTGCTTGCCTATTTTTTATTTAGTTGGCTTGTTTGTCCTTAAACCCAATCAAATTAGATTCGATTAGTAAACTATTTCTTTGAAGAAAAGGTTACTTTAGTTTACTTTAGTTGGGATGTCTAGCTGTTAGCTAGAGGACTTTCTTAGGTTTTATGAGAGGGGAAAATGGGGTGATAATCTGTAAAAATCTGATAAAAGGTACAATTTGAGACAAAAAAAAGCCGCGTTTGTAACGCGGCTTTTTTAAATAACTAAATTTACTAGTTAGGGTGATTACTCGTGAGAACCCTTTTCTGCGTGTGCATCAGCAATCACTTCCGTTGCGAGTTTTGAATACTCTTCGCGATAGCCATCAAGTCTTGAACCCTCTTCTGGGGTGAAGTATTCTTCTGCTGAGACACCGTTCGCACGGTCTAACTCGCTGAATTTCTTCTGCATTTCCAGCATTTTTTTGATCTTATCTTGCTTAGAACTCATATGTCCTCCGAACGAAAGCTTATGTATTTGGTTTAAGTATCTTGTGCCGAATTCTAGGAGATCGACGTTGACACTTCTGTATCTCTATTGAGAGGCTGCAATGCAACGCTAGCCTTGATTGTTTGGCTGTTGCTGCATAATCGTTAGCCTTATTAGCGGGCTATTAGAACCTAGTAGCCACCTTTACGTCGACTTTCAGGTAAGCCGCCGATACGACCGCCTTGCTTGCTAGG
>JAQWYM010000036.1 GCA_029253965.1 Gammaproteobacteria bacterium | reverse complement strand
TTTTTGTTTACTGTCTTGCCATCTTCATGGCGAAGCAGGTTCTCGAGAAGAATCTTCATTGAGAATGGGAGGCGTTCTGCGCCTGCGACCTTGGTCAGTTGGAATATTTCATATTCCTTGCCGTCTACGTTTAGAGACGCACGTGCATCGAAGCTATTACTCATAATTTTCCTCAGAAAAATAATTTTGGAATCTTGAAGGCGCGCGATTATCGCTTATTTTGCCAACAGTTTGTAGCGCATTAGGTTAATAAATGATCGATCTGGCGTAAATATTTTGATTTTCCTAAAAGGAAATTGAGTTGTGTGCCCCCCGCTTGGCGCCATAAGACGATACTCCGGACAGCTGCTAGTAGTAGAGCACGGATAGCATTGCTGTGATGTGCTGCAGTTAGAAGTGAAGCCTGGCCGTGGATAATCAGCTGTGGACGAAATGGACTGATGGTGTTTTGGTAGAGTCTAGCGAGCCGTTGTAAAACATAGTCACGTTGGCTCTGTAGGTCATGTATTTCGTCATGTAAAATATTTAGGGTGGTACTCACTTGAGTGACCAGATTACTCTCATCTAGGAACTTTTTAGTCAGAACATTCAGAGTTGCAAAGTAACGTAAGCGCTCCATGGCGGTTTTATCAGTGTCCTGACCGAGTGTGCTAGCCAGCGTACGCAAGCCCTTTTGTAGTTGCTCGACACCACCATAAACAGCGGCATAGTTCTCTGCGTCTTCGATAAATAAACTGCTCAAACAGGGGTCGACAATGGTGGCGTCATAATCGCCATGCCATGCGATCTGCTGCACCTGAGCGAGACTCTGTTGCATGCCTGCGAGGGCAATGGTGCGAGCTTTATAATCCTGAGTCATGCTTAATATTCCTAGTGCATAGTTTTAAACTAATGGTGATCTGTCGGTTACTTCCTAATGCTCACTATTTACGCAGCTGGATCACAGCACCACCCAAACATCGATCACCATCGTAGAGAACAGCAAACTGTCCGGGTGTCACCGCTCGCTGTGCTTGATCAAAGACTAATTCCGCATGGCCCTCTTCATTACGCATTAGCTGGCAGGGTTGTTGCGACTGACGATAACGAATTTTGGCGCTACAGTTAAAGTCATAAGTACGGCCCTGTGGATCAATCCAATGAATCTCTTCTAACTGTAGTCGCTGATTAAACAATGCAGGATGTTCACTGCCTTGTGCGACAATTACTTTGTTGCCAAGCATGTCCTTATCAACGACATACCAAGGTTCAGCAGAGCTATCGGCACGTCCACCGATACCTAAGCCCTGACGTTGGCCGATGGTGAAGAAGGTGGCCCCTTGGTGCTGGCCAACGATATTGCCATCAAGATCAACGATATCACCGCGCTTACTTGGCAGGTATTGCTGCAAGAATTCACTGAATTTACGTTCACCGATGAAACAAATACCCGTGCTGTCTTTTTTATCATGGATGTTTAGGTCAAGGTCAGCGGCGATTTGACGTACCTCAGACTTCTCCATGGCACCGAGTGGCATGATCGACTGACTCAGCTGTGACTGATTTAAGCCATGCAGGAAATAACTTTGGTCTTTATTTTGGTCTAAACCACAGAGTAGTTGGTAATGTCCCTGTTCTTCAGCGATACGTGCATAGTGTCCAGTGGCAATGCGGTCGACACCTAGTTGACTGGCGTAGTCTAAAAACACCTTAAACTTAATCTCGGTATTACAGAGGATATCTGGATTGGGTGTGCGTCCAGCACGATGCTCAGCAAGGAAGTATTCGAATACCAAATCCCAGTATTCACTGGAAAAGTTAACGGTCTTCAAAGGCACAGCTAGCTTGGCACAGACTTCTTTGGCATCGGCTAAGTCTTCAGTGGCAGAACAATGCTGGTCATCATCTTCATCCCAGTTCTTCATGAAGACTGCCTGCACATCATAACCTTGACGTTGTAACAGGTGCGCGCAGACTGCGGAGTCAACACCACCTGATAAGCCCACTACTATTGATTCTTTCGCCATGATTATTTTGAGTTACCAGTTTTCTTTGACTTCGGTCAGTAGATCAAGACTGTAGCGAATGCCATTTTCGTAATCTTCTATACTTTTTAGCACCAGAGCACTGCGTCGTTGCAACTCATCTAAGGCTTCAATTTCAGCACGTGTCATCCAGCAGGCTTCAATAATGCCCTGATCTAACGATAATTCCGGATGAAAATGGGTTGCTTTGCCGCAGAAAGTAGTGCGAACAAACACACTGTCTTCTTGAGGGTGGGGCCAACGATAGATACCAACAATGGCCTCAGGTTCATAATCCCATGCGGTTTCTTCCAATGTTTCACGCACAGAAGCCTGAATAAAGGTTTCATTTATCTCCCAATGTCCGGCAGGCTGGTTATAGACTTCTAGGCCATTGGCCATCTCTTTAACCATGAGATAGGAGCCATCATTCTCGATAACGGCTGCTACGGTAATATGTGAGCTATAGGACATGACTGCTTGCTGCCTTCTTAAAAAGGGCGATATTGTCGGTTTGTATGCCTCAATTTCGCTGATTTGTATAGTTCAATCTTAGATATATGGGTTTTTTACAGGCCTTCTGTTATTTTCGTATCCAGCGGTCTATATTTAGTCATAATTCATAGCCGTATAATACTCGAATTAGCGAACATGGCGCAGAAATTGAATGTCTACAGATAAGGATCATCAAGATGGTGACGATGGGGTCGCAGTAGAAGAGGCACCACCAGAGTTAAAACAACCATCACAATATATAGTGGTATTGCTTAATGAT
>JAQWYM010000018.1 GCA_029253965.1 Gammaproteobacteria bacterium | reverse complement strand
GTCATTATTTGGGGCTTTGTTTCAGGGGGTGTCGCTCGTGGTGGTTTAATTGGCTTAGCAGTGAGTATGACGGCAACATTATTTACTGATATTCAGGTTCATCATCTAGGTTTGTTAGTGCTTGTCACGCTGCTCACCAGTATTTTGTTTTCATTAGCGGGACTCGTGAATGCAGTCTATGCCAATAGCTTTGATGATATTTCGTTGATACCGACTTTTGTGCTGACACCACTGACTTACTTGGGTGGGATTTTTTATAGTATCGATATGCTGTCACCTTTTTGGCGTCAACTCTCAATGTTCAACCCTATTCTCTATATGGTGGATGCCTTTCGACTAGGGATGTTGGGGGTCAGTGATATTGAGCCACTACTCTCACTGGGCGTAATTAGCACATTTGTTCTCGCCTTATATGCTGTGGTACACGTGCTAATCAGTCGTGGCGTTGGTATTCGCAGTTAATGCTGGATGGTTAAATAGAATAGCGCTATCGACTATTTAATGCCTTCCTTACAACTTTTTGATGAGCACTCACCATAAATAGTCAATGAATGGTCGGTAATTTTGAAGCCTTCAGACTCAGCAATCTTGTGCTGTGCTGCTTCAATCTCATCATTATAAAATTCGACAATCTTGCCACAACGAACACAAATCAGATGGTCATGATGTTTGCCGCGATCAAGCTCAAACAAGGCTTGGCCACCTTCAAAGTGGTGTCTCTCAACCAGCCCTGCGGTTTCAAACTGGGTCAGCACTCGATAGATAGTCGCTAAGCCTATCTCTTCATTAGAGTCGAGCAGAATACGATAAATATCCTCGGCACTAAGATGGGGTTTGACAGCCTCTTCGAGTATCTCAAGTATCTTCATACGCGGCAGAGTGACTTTTAAGCCAACTCGTCGTAAATCTTGATTTTCCACTTGGGTTCCTAATTATAGTTATTTTTATATTAAGTAAATAATATAACAGTCTAGATGAAACGGCTCAGTTTATTTTACCAAGAATTCACTTGGCTTACGCTTCACTCTTGTATAATTCAATTTAATCAATAACTTATGTATTGCATTTGAAAAATCTAAGGTAGGGTTTAAATGACAATAATCTTGCAGCCAACCTTCAAGATTAGCGAGTTTTTTTGATCGACCCAATATTGAATAAGTATCATTTTCAATACGGTTGTAGGCGGTCATATAGCCAGCCAACCAACTGTAGAAAAATGCTTTACCTTCAGCATCACTAGCAATAAAAGCTTTACAGCTACTTTTCCCCAAGCCCATGACTTGATAATTACCCATAGAATCAGCAGCTATGACGCTGCCTGTCATCAGTGTAAACAGCAGTATCGTTAAACGGAGAAGGCTCAGCATATTTTTAATCTACACAGTATTAATCAGGGCTACATTCAAGCAAAGTATCATTAATAGCCCACTCATGGATAACTATTATCATTATGCATTAAACAGAGTTTACGTGGCATGCACAAAATAATAGACAAAAAAAACCCACAAAATTGTGGGTTTTTTTAACGGCATTAAGTGGTTTAACGCTTAAGTACCACGTGATGCTTTTTTGCGCTCATGCTCTTTCAGGTAACGCTTTCGAATACGAATATTCAGCGGTGTCACCTCGACAATTTCATCATCATCAATAAACTCTAAAGCGCCTTCTAAGGTGAGCTTTACTGCAGGTGTCAGAACAATATTCTCATCCGTACCTGAGGCTCGAACGTTGGTTAACTGTTTACCGCGCAAGGCGTTAACCGTTAAATCGTTATCACGCGAATGAATACCGATGACCATACCTTCATAAAGTTCTTCGGTTGGTGACACCATTAAGCGTCCGCGTTCTTGTAAGGCGAATAAAGCATAACCGGCAGCCTTGCCCTGACCATTTGAAATCAATACGCCACGGTTACGCTGACCGATGCGAACCGGGATATACGGACCGTAATGATCAAATACGTTATATAACAAGCCATTCCCTGAGGTCATGGTCAAAAACTCAGTACGGAAGCCAATTAAGCCACGCGCTGGAATGATGTAATCCAAGCGTACTCGACCTTTACTGTCGGGCTCCATATTTTTCAGGTCGCCACGACGCTCACCAAGCTGCTCCATCACCGCACCTTGATGAATAGTCTCAATATCAACAGTGAGCTGTTCGTAAGGTTCTGTCTTAACATCGTTTTCTTCGCGAATAATGACTTCAGGTCGACCTACGGCCAACTCATAGCCTTCACGACGCATGGTTTCGATTAAGACAGAGAGATGAAGTTCACCACGACCTGATACGCGATACTTGTCAGCGTCTTCAGTCAACTCAACACGTAACGCAACGTTGTGCTTTAACTCTTGCTGTAGACGATCCCATATATTACGTGTGGTGACGTACTTGCCTTCTTTACCTGAAAAAGGTGAGCTATTAGCTTGGAAGGTCATGCTGATGGTTGGCTCATCGACACTCAATGCTGGAAGTGCTTCGACAACATCAGGCTGACAGACCGTATCTGAAATTGAGAGTGGATCAATACCACTGATAACAACAATGTCACCGGCACTGGCCTCTTCTACTTCAACACGCTCTAAGCCATTGAAGCCCAGTATTTGCAGAACTTTACCCTTACGTTGCTTACCATCACGATCAATAATGCCGACCTGCATATTGGCTTTGACACTGCCGCGCTTAATACGGCCAATACCAATAATGCCAACATAGTTATTATAGTCGAGAGTTGAAATCTGCATCTGGAAAGGACCGTCCACATCAACATCAGGTGCATTCACCTTATTAATAATGGTTTCAAACAGAGGTGTCATATCGCCATCACGGACTGTTTCTTCAAGCCCCGAATAGCCATTGATGCCAGAGGCATAGACAACTGGGAAATCGAGCTGTTCATCGGTTGCACCAAGACGATCGAAGAGGTCAAAGGTTCGGTCTAGCACCCAGTTAGGGCGTGCACCATCACGATCAATCTTATTAATGACAACAATCGGCTTAAAGCCCATGGCAAATGCTTTCTGTGTTACAAAGCGTGTTTGAGGCATTGGCCCTTCAACGGCGTCAACTAGCAACAGCACCGAGTCAACCATTGAGAGTACGCGTTCTACTTCACCACCAAAGTCGGCGTGTCCCGGGGTATCCACAATATTAATGCGATAGTCATTCCACTTAATAGCAGTATTCTTCGACAGAATGGTAATTCCACGCTCTTTTTCTAGATCGTTAGAATCCATGATTCGTTCTTGCGGGACATTACGCATATCCAATGTGCCGGACTGTTGTAAAAGCTGATCGACCAAAGTGGTCTTGCCATGGTCAACGTGAGCGATAATGGCGATATTACGGAGTTTTAAGGACACAGTGGTTCTCTAGGATTGAATGCACGGCGATTATACAGGGCAAACGCTGAATTGATAGCCACAAGGCGACTACTTTGCAGGTTATGGCGACTTATAACTGACTTTTAAGCCCACTTTATTTAAACTCATGCTTACTACTAGTCTTTTTACGGTAACAAACCACTCAGCAATGAGTCATTCAGCAGGTTTGTTGTGGCCACGGTTGCATCAGGTTTACTTAAAAAAGGCACAACCACGAGAAAATAAATATGTCAGTTAAACATTTTAAAAATGCACAAAAACAAGAGATTGCTTCACTTGGAATTGAAGGCATTAATGCCTTTTTACAAGATACGGGTGCCTCAGATCACGCGCCAGCGCCGATTGCCTATGGTTTCTTTCGCATGGAAGCAGGCAACCCTCTGGAGTACACCTATTCCTATGACGAGTGTAAGGTGATCTTAGAAGGTGAAATGACTATTGCTGAAGTTGATGGTGAAAGTTATGACGTCAGTGCTGGAGATGTGGTTTATTTCTCTAGAGGCACCAGCGTAGTCTTTTCATCAAAGACTAGTGGTCTAGGCTTCTACTGTGGTCAACGCAAGCTAGGCGAGCTGTAACTCAGTTAGAGTAATGGATGAGTCCATTAAAATGACTCATCCATTAGTTAGCGCTTGTAACGATCCGGCTTAGAATTCTGAACTAAAGCCTACATTCATCCAAGACTCATTCCCTTTATCATCTTTTTTAAGGTTACGCCCAGCCCTGCTGTGGTGCAGACCCAGTTGCAGACTATGCCACTCTGATAAGGCTAATGAAAACTCAAGCCCAAGCTGTTTATGGTTAATACCATCATAGTCTTCAGTAACGTACCCAAAATCATAAGAAACGAGTGCATAGGGAGAGATCTGGTACTGAGATTCACCCTCTATCAAATCAGAGCTCAGTGAAAGTTCCGCATAACTGTGATTCGACTCACTACTCCAAACATAATCAATAGCCGGTTGAACCCACTGTATTGCAGTATAAGCAAGCCCAAAACCAATTTCGTTATCTTGGTCTTCGTCGTGAGCTTCTTCAGGCATTAATATATGTGTGTAACCTAGGTAGCCCTCTATATCCGAGATTGAAAAGCCATATTCAGCATAAAAATTAATCTCTTTATAGCTTTCTGTACTGCCCTTTGCCAACCAAAGTCCAAAAGAAAAATCATCCTTAGATAAGCCCAAATCGACTGAAAACAATCCACCTGAGTCCAAGTTATCCTGTCCCTCTGTGATATAGCTGCTGTCCCAATTAGGATTAATATTAACCTCTATAGATTCCAAAGAATGAGATGGCATAGCGAATGTAACTAAAATAATACTTAAAAATGAAACCACTGTTTTCATGTTAAATCACCCAACTGATATTAATAGTAGTTGCTGTAGCTAGGCTGATCCATAATACAAATTCACGTGTACTATTGGTGCATTGGCTGAGCAGAAGTTAATACAACGTAAGCCCACCTTCTAAGATGCAAAAGTGTTTTTCTCAGCGCAGCATTAAATAAATAGCAACTGTTAACTTGCTATACTAAATATAATATACCATTTAATTATTTAATTAAAGAGAATCAATAAGTATTCAAGTGTAACAAGAAAAAACTAGGGCTAGGTGGTTACTTACGCTGTAACTTACGTTGTACTTGTCGCCATTGCCAAGGCGGCATAGGCTTGGGGCTACTGATTTTCCATAAGCCTAAGCGAGCGGTTATAGCTTTTTCTTGAGCCAGGAATAGCTCAGCAGAGGTTGCATATTTGCTGTAAACCCAGGCATGGCCCTGTTCGACTAGGGTTAGATTAATCCATTGGTTGTCGACATAAACATGAGCCAGCCAACGCTGATAACGGTCAACATCAATCAGACGAATAGTAATATCACCCGTCGCCAGTAAACGACGTAATGCTTTTGTTGATTCAATACCATAGGTTTGCTTCTTCTCAGGTGTGTCAATTTCAGCGAGTCGAATGCGCTCTTTCTGACCACCGACCAATAGATGAATGGTATCGCCATCGACTACTTTTAACAGCTTTGCAGATACAGTCTCAGCCTTACTTGGGCCTGCCACTAAAAAACATACTAAGAAGATCATCCTGATCATCATTACTCCTTGAATGACTCAAACTTTCCAAACCCTTTACCACTCAAGTATCTTTAGGGTTTACTATTGGCCTAGCCATTAATCTCTTAATGGCAATAATATTTTGAGTCTGACACCACTCTTATCTTTCTCATTTTCAATACTGATGAAGCCTTTATAGAACTCAGTAATCGTCCTAGCGATATAGAGACCTAAACCCAAATGCAATCCCTTATCTTTAGATTCTGTGCGCAAGCTAATCATCGAATCAAATAGGCGTTGACTGTTCTCATGATCAATACAAGGACCTTTGTTACTCACCGTAATTACGGCATAGCCTTTACTCTCTGTCAGCGCCACCAGCACTCCGTTATCAGAAGAAGAGAATTGAATGGCATTAGAAACCACCTTATCTAACATCTGTGCAATATGATCTGGACATGCCCTAATAAACAAAGGATTCGTATAGAGCATAGGAGTGATCGGTTGCTCCTCAAAAGCGATTTGATAACCTTGCACGCAGCCAGCAACCAAGGAGCTTAGATCAACCAGCTCATCTTCAGCAGACTGCAGGCTCTGCTCTAAGCCTGAGGCCTCAGACATCTGATTCAATATTTTGTTTAAACGATGAGTCCCCTCTAAGGCACGATCAACATACACACGCGCATCATCTTTTAGCTCACCCATAGCTAGTCTATCAAGTGAGGAGCGGACGACACTTATCGGTGTTCTAAATTCATGAGAGAGTCGCGCATTCGTGTTTTCAAGAGTCTGTGTGTAGCCATATAAACGCTTAACTAACGACGAAAAACTACGTGATAAATCACCTAACTCATCACTATCCCTACTACCTTCAAAAGTTGTTAAGATCCGCCCTTCATCATCAACTGCATTCTCAGTTGCATTCTTCAGTAATAGAATGCGACGTGACGTCTGTCGAGCGAATAGGAAGACAGCAACGCTAACAATAACAATGACCAATAAGATCATGTCAAAGAGCTCTTCTAAGGCCTGATTCCTCAATGTTTCAATATTATGTGTGGTCTTCTCGGCAACCACGGCACCAATCACTTTGCCGCCAACCCAAACTGGATGTGCTGCTAACAACACCATCGCCTTATCATCTGGCGTGATATACCAGTCTGCAGCTGATTCGCCTAGTAATGCTTGATCGACTTGTTTACCCCCTAATTCAGTCACTGCCTCTAACTCATCAATAAAGTCTGTCTGTGGGGGGTTAAGAATCAACTCATAGAGCGGCCCTAATACATTTTCACGTAGTATCAATAACCAGCTTTGCGGCAGCATATTTAGTTCACCATTAGGCGTCGTTTGTTGTCCAAGATCACCAATCTTTGCCTGCACGCGATGGTATTGATCCAGCACCCATATCCTAAGATTTGCCCGATTTAAACCGTTGAGTATTTTTTCAATTTCAGCAGATGATGTGAGCAGGGTGCCCAGTCCTGAAATGCTAAATATATTTGAGGTGCCAATAAGCTGATTTAGATCTTTGCTCGAGTTGTCATCAACATCATAAAATGCAAAACCCAACTTATCACCGACCCAGTCAGCTGGGATTCTTAACTCTAGATTAAAACCACTTTTTGTTTCACGCCAACTGCCTTGTATATTCGCAATAGGTTTAAGCACCTCATAGCCTAAGGTCTGCACAGACAACTGGTAGGCAGAAACCCAGCCTGCGGCATGGGGTGATAATATATAGCGCTGATAAGCACCTTCTTTGCTTACCAGCCCGATTAAAAAACTGTCATTTTGATGCACAGCCAATGTATTTTTATCACGGTAAACTAAAGACTCATCGGGCACCTCAAAAACCGCATAAATATAATCTTGGTAACGCACCATACGATGAGTAAAAGGCACTAACTCATCTGCGCTTGATGACTCACTTAAGGCTTCAGCATAAGCTAAAGAGGAACCTGGGAATTTTTTCCAATCGCGTAATAAACCATCGAGCTGAATTGCCTCCTGTACTTCTATGGCATGTAGATCACGGCCTTTTTGTACATTAGGCAGTAGGTTTAGCTCAGGGTTAAATAACTCATCACGCTCATGCAAGGCTGTTGCCACTGCTTTGGCTGTACCTGATACAACTTGTTCCTGCCCTGCCCGTAAATATTCTTCCATATGCAATACATATTGAAAGCACAGCCAAGGAATCAATAGAAACAAGAAAGAAATAGAGAATAGTTTGGCCTGCAAACTAAATCGTAACCAAGCCTTAGGAGTCGTCTTCATCTATTGCACACGCCACCGATAGCCCATGCCATAGACTGTTTCGATGGCATCAAAGGTAGCATCAATTTGAATGAACTTTTTACGGATACGTTTAATATGAGAAGTAATTGTACTATCGTCTACAACCATTTTTGAATCATTCATCAGTTGCTCTCGACTTTTAACATGGCCCGGTCGTTGCGCAATGGAATACAGCATCCAGAATTCAGTTACCGTCAGGCTGACGTTGCGCCCCTGCCATTGTGCTCGCATCTGGCTTAAATCCAGATCTAACGCTTGGCATTTCACAATATCATCTTGTCGAGTATGACTTTCCTGTCGTTCAAGTCTGCCAAACAAGGCTTCAATGCGTGCCATTAAATGCGCCAGACTAATATCTTTACTGAGGTAATCATCTGCACCCAAACGTAAACCACTAATGGTATCAATATCACCATCTCTGGCGGTCAAAAAGATAATCGGTAAACTTTGTGACAAGCCTCTAAGCTGCTGACATAGACGAAAACCACCATCCAATTCTAATTCTAGACCAATATCAATAAGGGCAAGGTCAGGCAACTTCTCCTCAAATTGCAAGATCGCATCACTGCGGTTAGAAAACTGCCAAACAATATAGCCATAGTCTTGCAGTAGACTGGCATAGTTCTCACGCAAGGCTGTTTCATCCTCAACTACGGCGACTATCCGTGCACCGCTTTCATTCTCTCTTGACATGGGTTTTATTTCACACACTAGTGTTAATTAAGGTCATTGCTAGTAATAGCGCGTGCTGAATAGAATTACTAGTAGGATGAGGGAAATGCCTTATTTTTGACACAATTGATCTTTAGATTGCCTTTTTTTGGTTCGAATGCTGTCGCAAAGTGCAGGCTTAATAAAGCCTGATATTCAACTAATCATCGCTTTGGAGAAAAGGCATCATGCAAAAACAATCAAACCCCTGTAAACAAGCCGTACTCACCCTACTACTCCTTTTTGGTTTCAGTAGCTTGTTAAGTGCAAATGAACGCATTCATAGTTCACCAGAGAAGTCACAGTTAAGTGGTGCTGGTGCCGGTGCTGCTTTAGCGGCCTTTGCCCTAGGCCCAGTGGGTATAATTCCTGGTGCAATCTTTGGTCTACTCACTATGGATAATGCCAATAAAGGCCAGCAACTCAAGGTAATGCAGCTAGAAAAACAACAAGACAATCAAGATTCAAGTCGACTTTCTAAGCAACTCCGTAGCTCTGAACAAGCCTTGACTAAACTGCAACAAGAACACGATGTGATGTTAGCCGAAAAAAACCAAATCAATAAAAATCGAGCGACCTTAGAACCCACTCATTTCAATATAAGCACTCAGCTCTTATTTCGGACTGCTGAGAGTCAAATAGAAACTCATTACCATTCTCAGTTAGAGTCTATCGCTAAATTACTTGAAATAATGCCGCATTTAATCATCAGTATAGAGGCACATACTGATGAAAAAGGTGCGACAAAAAATAATTATGACTTATCTATGGCGCGGGCAAACAGGGTATACAATTTTTTACAAAACGCCGGTGTTAACAGTAAACGATTAACACTGAAGGCCTTCGGTGAAACTCAACCAGTTTTCAAAGAATCCAGTCTAGAAAACGATGCCTATCATCGTCGCGTCAGCATTGTAATCAGCAGTTCAAAACAAATTATTACAGCGATTATGAAGTGATCCTTGATTGTGTTTTGAGAGACGCTGGTGGTGTTTTGTGAATCTATCATTAATGCATTCTATACTGACATCAATAATTACTACTTACTAATACGTCTGCTGTGTTAAGGATCAGCTTTATCGCTTACTTTAATGCAGCTTAAGTATAGCTAGCGTCTATAAACAGAAAATTTAGCACTGCGATTTTAATATTGAGTAAAACTAAAAGACCATATTGCTAACATTGTGGTTAGAGCAGCTCACTATCATCAAGTCGCTATCAATTATTAATCCAGCTACACTATAGATATTACTAACGAAGTACTAACTTAGTACTTCGTTTGCTTTTATAATTAAAAGCATTAATGATTTTAGCAGATAAATCCCACTATTTCCCTGGGCGTTCTACACCAGTCATACTTGGCTTTAACTAATATCTGCACCATAAAGCGATAATACCCATCTCAAAAACTATAAACCGTTCCTTTGATGCTGCTATATCAGCTACTCTAATTATCATAAAAGTATACTTATGTGTATTTTTTCTCTGATTGGTAGAACATGAAAAAAACATGCGAATTTACTTGTAAATTTGATATACACTTTAGTTTAAGTTCACTCCTATGAATATTGAATTTTTTAGAAACCTAAATAATGACGAGCTTTTAAAGTGGTTTCCAAGGAAACCTTTTGGGCTTGAGTTAATGCTTTTATTAGAACAACTTGAAGAACAGAATTCAGGAAACGGTATAGATGATACCTGGCTATTAATTCAGCACAACAGGCCTCAAAGAGGCACTTTTAGTCTCTATGTAAATGAACTTGATGAAGCTGGAGTGATCGATATCCATCGATCTAAAGATAAACGCAGTAGAAAAATCATGCGTCTTTCGAAAGCGAGTAATTCGGCACTTAATAAAATTAGAAAAAACTGCTTAACAGTGAAATACTGCTAATTTAGAGCCCATCTTATTTGGATCAACTACTGCAGGGAATCCATCCATGTAAGATTTGCACTGTTGATTGATATTGATATTGCCTTTTCACCCTTGTGATGATCGGCTTGAACGCTGACTGTGCTGAGCAATAGCACTGTAAGTCCAGTTATAAGTGTCTGTTTTAGTTTCATTCTTACCCGTTCTTTATATAGTTTATAATTTTGCCATGGTTTAACGTAACCGTAGTGAATGCCGCCCGGCAAGTAAATGCATATGATTCTCATTATCACTGGAGATAGCACTGTACAGATTGCTATTTATAAGATATCAACGCAGCATAACCCTAACTAAATGTAACACAGCGAGTAACAACTCATTCTATTACGATTGAGTATGTTTCGGGGGTGAAAATATGGATTTAGATCTTGATGCAGGGCGTTTGCTCGTATTCTTAGGAGGCTTCTTTGCCTTCTTTAGTCTAGAGACCTTTCTACCCAACCGAAAATCGCTGCAAAAGCGATTACAGCGTCTAAGGTTCCATCTATTATTAGCCCTATTCAACACCGTTTTAGTCCGTGTATTCCTTTATGTTCCCTTCCTCCTGTGGGTGGTTTATGTGGAACAACAAGGCTGGGGAATTTCACGTTGGTTAGGGCTCAGTGGATGGCTGGAAATAATAATCTCTCTCATGGTGCTGGATGCTTTTGATTACTTTTGGCATCGGGCGAATCATAGTTATAGTTTCCTTTGGCGCTTTCATAAGGCTCATCATAGCGATACCGAGATGGATGTCAGCACTGCTTTACGCTTTCACCCTGGAGAACTTATTTTATCCTCTGTCGCAAAAGCGACTTGGGTTGTAGTCTGGGGCCCTAGCGCTATTGCTTGGTTTGTTTTTGAAGCCTTAGTTAGTCTTTGTGCACAGTTTCATCACAGCAATATCGATTTCCCAGATACTCTGGAAAAACCACTAGCGATGATTCTGGTGACACCCCGCTTCCACACATCACACCATATTGTTGAACGCCGCTATGGGCATGCCAACTTTTCTACCATCTTCAGTTTTTGGGATGTTTTATTTGGTAGCTATTGTCAGTTTGATTTCACAACTGGTGCCCGTTTAAACAGCAACGCCATCGGCTTACCCGAGCAGCGTGAACTCGCCTTTTCATTACGTGCTTGGTTTACGGAACCGTTTAATCGCCGTAATTTACAAATTGAAGACGATGAATAATAAAAAGGCTAATATATAAACGTTTGTTATAACAAAAAATTATCTCTTGAGGAGAATGAATATGAAAATAGTTTTAAGCTTATTAGTGTTGTTACCCTTAATGATCAATGCACATGCCGCTGAGCATGGCGGTAAAGAAATGAAAGCCAAAGAACATGGCGGCACTGAGATGAAAGCCAAGGCGAAAGAACATGGTGGTTCTGAGATGAAAGCCAAGTCGAAAGAGCATGGCGGTTCTGAGATGAAAGCCAAGGCCAAAGAGCATGGCGGTAAAGCATTAAAAGATTAGAGAAAGCGGTTTATTCATGGCTACATATAAAACATCGTATTCTCTGAATGCACTAGCAACAGGGTTAGTTATAAGCACACTAACCCTGTTTTATTCGGCCCAGGCTATTGCTCAAGAATCTAATGCAACACCGACCTATTATGCAGAAGATATCAAGTCGAGCATGACGCAGCACATCAAAAAGAAAGCGGATATTAATGGCATCTTCCACCTTCGAGATGATAAAACAGGCAAGTTATTAGCGCTTAAGTTTGTACAGATTCATAACCCTGTGCGTCAGATTGGAAGTGATATTTATTTTGCCTGCACTGACTTCCATGTAGTAGGGCAACCAGATAAGTTATATGACTTGGATTTTTGGTTAAATGACAAAACGGGTGAATTAAAAGTGTATGAATCCAAGGTCCATAAAGAACCTAAGTGGTCACTACTCTACGGCTGGTATAAGCAGCCTCGCTATACCTTTGTTAATGACGAGATTGAATACCTCTACTAAGTCTCACTCTCTTCATTTGCACGACCATAGCGATCTTCGTAACGGATAATGTCGTCCTCACCTAAATAGCTACCCGATTGCACTTCTATAATTTCTAACGGCACTTCGCCAGGATTGCCTAGCTGATGAAGTTCACCTAAAGGAATGTAAGTGGACTCATTGACATCCAGCAACTGAGTGCTCTCAGCACAGCGCACCTCTGCTGTCCCCTGCACCACAATCCAATGCTCTGCACGATGCTGATGCCGTTGCAGACTCAGCTTCTGACCGGGCATAACAGTAATACGCTTTACCTGATACTGGTGGCCACTATCAATCGAATCATACTTCCCCCAAGGACGATAAACCTCACGATGATTGATGTGCTCTTGGCGTCCAGCCTGCTTGATCTGCTGAACAATTTTCTTAACTGCCTGCACCTCATCTTTATGCGCAACCAAGAGTGCATCCTTAGTATCGACTATAATCAGGCTATCGACACCCAGCGTGGTAATTAAGCGTTCTTCAGAAAAAACGAAGCTATTCGTTGTATCTTCAATAATGGCATCTGCCTTAATGACATTATTATTTGCATCTTTCTCCTGCACCTCCCAAAGACTCGACCAACTACCGACATCACTCCAACCGGCATCAAGTGGAATAACCACTGCGCGATCTGTTTTCTCCATTACCGCGTAATCAATAGAATCTTCAGGACAGGCCGCAAAGGCTTCTGCATTTATTCGCATGAAGTCTAGGTCTTTACTCACCGCGGACATTGCCTGCTGACAAGCCATCAGAATTTCTGGACTATTCTTTTCTAGCTCCTCAATATAACGGTCAGCACGAAACATGAACATGCCGCTATTCCAGTAATATTGATTACTCTCATAGTAAGCCTCCGCTGTCTTTGAATCAGGCTTTTCTACAAAGGCTTTGACGATTGATCCTTGAGCAGCATTATCCAGCACTGGCTTACCGGCTTGAATATAACCATAGGCCGTTGCTGCATAGCTTGGCGTGATACCAAAGGTCATCAAGTAACCCTTTTGAGCATGCTCCAAGGCAATAGCAACCGCATTTTTAAAGGTCTCTGTCTCTTCAATACGATGATCAGCTGCAAGCACTAACATGACATTGTCAGCCTTATCTTGCGCAATCAGATTTAAAGCAGCCAGAGCGATAGCTGGCGCTGTATTACGCCCTACTGGCTCCAATATAATCTGTGGTACCTGTTGCTCAATCTCACGCATCTGTTCTGCTACAAGGAACCTATGCTCTTCATTACAGATGATATGCAGCTCATCGAGATTTAAACCCTTTAAACGGCTCACAGTCTCTTGCAACATCGATTGTGATGAGCACAGCGGCAGGAATTGTTTTGGGTGTAAGGTTCTAGAGAGAGGCCACAGGCGCGTACCTGAGCCACCGCAAAGAATTACCGGAGTAAGCATGATTAATCTCGCATAATGAATCGCTAAACTGCCCTAGCTACATGCAGGGCAACGCCACAAAACACTACGCGGAATTAGACAAAAAATCTATTAAACAGCAGCAAATGAATAACGTATGCTAGAGCTTGCAAGCAAACAAGGCCCTCGTCTTCAGCAAAGTTGGCGATAGCATCGACAATCACCCATAGAAAAAACACAAAATGACCGACGATACCCGCTTCATTAATATTGAAACCAAGCTAGCCTACCAAGAAGATCTCCTACAAGAACTGAATCAAGTCGTCATCAAGATGCAACAGCAGATCGACAAACTAGAGCTACGTAATCAAATGCTCAGAGACAACCTCAAGCAAATTGAAGCCTCACTACCCAGTGAAGGCCATGCAAACGAACCGCCACCGCACTATTAAGCCAAGCGACTCGACTAGAATTTTCCATCTTAGGCAGTAAACCGCTTAAATAATCAGCACTTCTGAGTCGATTAAAAAAATATTCGTCAGCATATCGTCAATCCTGTCTATTTATTGCTCGATCCGGTCGAACTCTGATTGACAGCGGGCACTAAATCAATACAATACAACGTCACTTTTCGAGTGCGGGAATAGCTCAGCTGGTAGAGCGCAACCTTGCCAAGGTTGAGGTCGCGAGTTCGAATCTCGTTTCCCGCTCCAATTACGCAATAGGCCTTTCGGTCTGTCATTCACGGTAATCCATTTAGTGTCCATCTTTACTTATCGGCGCTAAAAAATTAATGTGATCGTAGTAGGAGAAAAGTATAACGGTATCAGGCTATACTTTAGTCGTAGATTCGTGAGAGCAACAAGCACGAGAAATTCGTGGGCCCAAAGTGAGATTGGGTATATACCAAGTGATTTTAAGCACTATATTGGCGAGTTGGCAGAGTGGTGATGCAGAGGCCTGCAAAGCCTTGTACAGCGGTTCGATTCCGCTACTCGCCTCCACACTTGAAATCATACCCATCTTTAGCCTTGGTGGCGGAATTGGTAGACGCAAGGGACTTAAAATCCCTCGCCTTCACGGGCGTGCCGGTTCGATTCCGGCCCGAGGCACCATTACTTACTTTAAAATCAATAAGTACAATGATTTTGTCGTAATATTGTCGTAACCAACAACACGATATGTCTCTTTCGTGTATTTGCGAAACGCAAAGACTCACTTCTAGAGTAGCTCTTACTCAGCATCATCCAAGCTCCACAGCGACGCGCACTGGTTAATAACTGAAGTCAGTCACACAATCAATAACTCAGGCTTTAGCAGTCAATTAAAATTAGAAGTGGATGCGCAGCTTGCCGAAGCACAGAGCGACTCACCTTAAACTTGGAATCATCCAATACTGCGATGAAATAGCCTTCATGTCAGCGGTCAGCATCTGTTCCCAGATGACACCCTCGGCGACATCACGATTAATCTCATATTTCATGTAATAACGGTCGGGATCCGTATGGAATTGATACCCAAAAAAGAACCGATTAACCAGAGGATACTGCTCAAGTAAAATCGGCATAAGCTGAATAATATTCGACAAATGCACTCTAACCTCCATGCTCTCTGTCTCGTATGCAATCGCCATATACTGCACATCATTATCAAAAAAGGCTGACTTAGGCACTTGCCTAATCGTCAAATAAACCAGCTCTTTCAGTGATCCCACCTCTAAGGTGGATTCCACAGATGGCTCTAAAGTAGCTTCCTCAGAGAGTGGATCGGACACTCCATCAATGAAATAGTAAGTTATTGTGGCGCTCAAAATAAAAATTAGTACTACGTTACCAACAAACGTTTCACGAAAGTCATATTCTTCTTTTTGAACTATTTGATTGTTATCATCCATCCCTCTCTTATTGAGAGGCGGAATCATTTGTAACGCAAAGAACCCCATAATGCATCCAATTATCCAATGACCTTTAACTATGAAAACTAGGGCAAGCAGCAACCAAAAAACACCTAGCACCCATCCAAAAGATTCTTTCAATGATTCCCAGGAGGATTTATTAGCCATACGACTTCCTTATAAAATTGCTTACAGCAACAACACCTAAGCGCAGAATTCATCTATTAATAAGATTATAGAAGCTACAAAATACAACGTTTCTGGCTGTGTTGAGGGTGATAATCATCACATGCGAAAGGCTATTACAGTGATTTCAACACTCAATCAATCGCCTCACAATCGCTTAAAATTCCAGCTACCAACAATCCGACCTAACACTTGAAGCTCGTCATGTTCAGTAATCACATAAGGAGGGTACTTGGCATTATCAGAGAGCATCATCATGCTGCCATCAGGCCTGCGCTGAAGACGTTTTATGTAGAGTGCATGATTAAGCTCAAGAACATAAATACCATCCTTATCAACCGTATCAATACCGACATCAACAAGCACACTGTCACCCTCAGCAAAGCTGTCATGCATCGAGTCATCAGATGCTGTGATAATCGATAAGTTATCAAGTGAAGAAACCGTTCCAAAGTTATTCTCAAGCCAAAACTGGTTAACGCTAAGCTGAGGAAACATCTTGAGTTTATTCATACTGCCAACACCTGATGCCGGCGTAGCACTTGCTAAAAATTGCGGCATCAGGTGACTTGGATAGTCTCCCTCTAGCTCTGAACACTGAGCAACATCAGCGTTTTCTAATGTCATCGAATCAATACCTAAAACATGCGCATAGCTAGCAATACTCGGCTCAATAGTCACACGCATACCACGCTCAATTGCTTTTATACCGGAACTTAGACAGGGTCAAATGAACACGAATTGAATTAAATAAGTTTATAGTGAGTCATGAATATTTTTAGCAAAATTAATTATAAATAACTCCGAGCATCTAGAGCCCTTGAACTCAGGTATAAAAATAGTGAACTTAAGTGATCAAGATTAGGGAGTGATTGGAGTAAGCGCTTTAAAAAGACAGCAGCAACGGATGGCGTGAGGTGATGATTATGAGTCTGATTAGCTAATATCATCCGCTTGTAGCGAGAGTGACGCTTAAATAGCTTAATTGAATTTTTCTAGAGGGTATAAAACCACAGATTAAAAACAAGATACTTAAGCAACTAGATAGCTTATCTATATGTGCTTAATATGTAGGAAAAAAGCTTGAAACAGCATACTATAATGCATCCAAAATCATTCTGATTCTGGTGATACGCATAAATTTCAGGGATTGATATGAATAAAATCACAGTGGATAGCACCCCAAGTGACGCTCTTTTAAAAAAGATGGGTGTCGCTTATTGGCCAACATGGGAAAAAGAAGTCTCTGTATTTCCATGGCAGTTTGTAACCACAGAAACTGCCTATATCCTTGAGGGTGAATGCGAGATGACTCCCAGTGATGGCAGCCCTGCGGTTACCTTTAAAGCAGGTGATTTAGTGGTCTTTCCACTAGGCTTTAAAGGTAGTTGGGAAGTGAAAAAAACCCTGAAAAAGCACTACATGCATAGCGCTGGTGATTTTAAGAAGTGTTTCTTTAATCGTCTGAATCGGTTAATCAACCGCTTTAAAGCAATCACTAAATAGTGCTCAAGGTAGGCACCGATAAAGTGCCTACCTTGCAACAGTGATATCTACAGGAAAAAGGTTGGCTATGGCTGAATTTTTTAATACGGGCTTAACAGAACAACAGTTTCTAGATGAGTATTGGCAAAAGAAACCGCTGTTAATCCGTCAGGCTTTTCCTGATTTTCAGTCGCCCATTAGTGCTGACGATTTAATTGAACTCGCCGCTGAAGAAGAAATTGAGTCTCGTTTAATTGTAGAGAATGAGAAAAGCGGTGACTGGTCACTGCGCTCAGAGGGCTTGTCCAATCAAGACTTTAAAGACTTACCAGCAAGCCATTGGACGGTATTAGTTCAGGATTTAGAAAAGCATCTGCCTGAGATGCAAAGCGTCATTGACCCGTTTCGATTTCTTCCTGATTGGCGACATGATGATCTAATGGCCAGTTATGCAGCAAAATTTGGCAGCGTTGGTGCGCACACTGATAGCTATGATGTCTTTCTACTACAAGCTATGGGCTCACGCCGCTGGCAGCTCAGTGATCAGCCATTGTTCCAGCCTGAGTTGATTGCCGGGCTCGATCTAAAAATCTTAAAAGCATTTGCCCCCGATCAGTCATGGGATTTAGTCGCGGGAGATATGCTCTATGTCCCTCCTCACTTTGCGCATCATGGTGTCGCCCTGAATGACTGCATCACCTTTTCCATCGGTTTTCGCGCGCCATCCAAGGTCGATGTCTTGGATGCGCTGACAAATAGCTTACTCGATGCTGAATTAGGGCGAGACCGTTATAGTGATCCTGATTTGATAGTGGCAGAACATACGCATGAAATCAGTCAACAGGCCGTGACTGATGTCAAAAAACTGCTACATAATGCCATTGATGAGGCTGATCCAGTGATCGCTTCCGCTTTAGGTCGCCTCTTGACTGAAACAAAAAACAGCTTGATTGAATTAGCCGAAGCTCAGTGTTCTGAGCTACCGATAGCAGCCGATCTTAATGCTCATTTTGAAGCGGGAGATGTGCTTGAACGCAATCTTTATTACCGTTTTGCTTGGACGAAGAGTCATCAGGGTGCCCAGCTCTTCTGTGCCGCTGAAGCCTATGCTTTAAGCGACTATGAACATGCCATGCTATTAACGGAAAAGGCCTTACTGACAGCCGATGAGTGGGTCCTATTAAGTCTCGACACTCAGTCTACGACCATTCTTTGCGAGCTTATTGCTGAGGGCGCTTGGTTCTGGCAAACAGCCTCTTAGCTTGTCCAGAACAGGCTCAACTGTGGTGCTATCAGCAACAGCAAGCAGCCTTCCCCCAGCATAAGAAATCAGTGATTTAACCTAATCGATCTTCTGCCACAAAATACTTAGGGTCTTCAATGACATTCACTTCAACCAAGCTACCAGCTTTGGTTAATAAGCGACGACATTCTTCTGACAGGTGAACCAGATGTAGTGTCTTTCCGGCGTTAAGGTAACGTTCAGCCAGACTATCAATCGCTTCTAACCCTGAGTGATCAGCAACTCGTGATCTTGCAAAATCGATGATGACATCAGCATTATCCTGTCGCGGATCAAAGCTTTCTAAAAACGAGGTAACTGAGCCAAAGAATAAGGGGCCCATGACGGCATAGACCGTAGAACCGTTATGGTCCTGACGGGCTTCAATGCGAATATGTTTGGCGTGTTCCCAGGCAAAGACCAATGCCGAGACGATGACACCAACAATAACGGCAATCGCAAGGTCGGTCATCACTGTGACTGCTGAAACAAGAACTAGGATAAAGGCATCACTGCGTGGCACCTTACTGATAATTCGGAAGCTCGACCACTCAAAGGTGCCAATCACGACAATAAACATGACGCCAATAAGGGCTGCCAATGGAATAATTTCAATTAAGGCTGAGCCGACTAGAATAAAGAAAAGCAGGAATAAGGCAGCACTAATACCGGATAATCGGCCCTTACCGCCTGAGTTCACATTGATCATGCTTTGCCCGATCATTGCACAGCCACCCATTCCACCGAAGAAACCAGTGACCGTATTGGCAACACCTTGACCGATACATTCACGGTTGCCACGACCACGAGATTCTGTGATCTCATCAATAAGTCGCATCGTCAATAAAGATTCAATCAAACCAATCGCTGCAAGAATCAGCGCGTATGGAAAGATAATAAAGAAAGTCTCTAAGTTATAAGGTACTGAAGGTACATGAAAATCAGGCAAGCCGCCTTTGATCGAAGCAATATCACCGACAACCTTAGTGTCAAGATTGAGACCTAATACCAATCCAGTCACCACTAAAATCGATACCAAGGACGCTGGAACAGCGGTGGTGATGCGCGGTAGGTAACGAATAATAAACATGGTCACAGAGACTAAGCCAAGGAGTAGCCATAATTGCTCACCATGCAACCAGGCTATATCAAGAATAGAGCCCTGCATGAAGGTACTGTGTAACCAGCCCGCCTCACCTGCTTCACCAAAGTGACTCAGCTGCGCGAGGAAAATAACAATAGCGAGACCATTTACAAAACCTAGCATCACCGGATAAGGCACCATGCGAATGAACTTCCCTAGTTTTAAGACACCGGCAGTGATTTGTAAAACACCCATTAAAACCACGGTGATAAAGAGGTATTCAACACCATGCTCGGCAACTAAGGCGACCATCACCACGGCTAGGGCACCGGTAGCACCACTGATCATACCGGGACGACCGCCTATACAGGCCGTAATCAAGCCAACCATAAAGGCTGCATACAATCCGACTAATGGCTCAACACCGGCTACAAATGCAAAGGCGACAGCCTCAGGCACTAAGGCCAATGCCACAGTCAAACCGGATAACAAATCATTTTTATAACCAGCCAGTTGAGCCAGTTGGAAATTAAACATAGAGAGATCTCAAACGAATTTTTACACGTCATTGAGCGAGACAATTAAAAACAGTCTCGCTGAATGCACGAAATTTATGGGATAGGCCCGACTATATGAGGCTATCGGCAGAATCTAGGCGGCATTATACGGTTAAAGCTTAGGCTCGTACCACGTTAATGCTTGATATATCGCCGTTTTATTGTGATTAACTCGGTTTATTATCAGCTAAGGCGGCACGCAGGTAATCAACCATTGACCAAACAGTTAAGACCGCTGCTATATCGAGCAACCATTTACCTATTTCAAAGATCGGCAGTCCCCAGAGAGGCTGTGCCCAAAGCAGAAAGATAATCGATATGATCTGTAAGGTTGTTTTCAGCTTACCCTTGTAAGAGACAGCAACAATACCCCGTCGACCCATCTCAGCCATCCATTCACGCAAGGCGGATACAGTGATCTCACGACCGACAATAATCAGGGCGGGTATCAGAATATGCACCTCGGGGTGACGAAATAGAATCAAGAACAAAGCGGTTGCAACAATCAACTTATCAGCCACCGGATCAAGAAAGGCGCCAAAGGCTGACTGTTGATTAAGCTTACGAGCTAAGTAACCATCCAGCCAATCAGTCAGACCCGCAAGAACGAATAATAAGGCGGCAATCGGCATCGCTAGGGCATGATCTGATAAATAAATAACCACCAGCAAAGGCAGCATACCGATGCGCATTAGGGTCAGTGCATTAGGAATATTAATAGTCATTATGCTGCTTAATCACCGTTTAATGTGTCATGTATCAACTGTGCCAACTGTTTACTAATACCCGGCACCTTAAATAACTCTTGTTCACTGGCGCGATTAATCCCGCGCATCCCACCAAAATGCTTCAGCAGGCTTTGTCGACGTTTCGGGCCGAGACCAGCAATGCTTTCTAGTGGTGACATTGTACGCGACTTATCGCGTCGATTGCGATGCGAAGTAATCGCGAATCGATGCGCTTCATCACGAATCTGTTGGATTAGATGCAGTGCCGCAGAGTCTGCTGGTAATAATATCGGTTGTTTACTATCCACTGTGAACAGCTGCTCCATGCCAGGACGGCGTTCCACCCCTTTTGCGATACCGACCAGCAACACTTCAGTGATTTGTAACTCTTCCATAACATCAGCAGCTTGACTAAGTTGACCTTTGCCACCATCAATAAACAGAATGTCTGGCATCTTACCCTCCCCCTTCTTCAAGCGCGTATAACGCCGACTCAGTGCCTGATGCATTGCAGCATAGTCATCACCAGGGGTGATGCCTTCTATATTAAATTTCCGGTACTCCTGTTTGCTTGGGCCTTCTCTATCGAAGACCACACAGGAAGCCACGGCTAACTCTCCCTGTGTATGACTGATATCAAAGCACTCCATACGCTGAATCTGTGCATCAAAGCCAAAGGCTTCTTCCAAGGCTCGATAACGCTGCACCATACCGGTCTGACTAGCTAAACGTGATTCAAAGGCAATGGATACATTCTTAGTCGCAAAATCTAGCCAGCGTGCACGCGTGCCTCTGACTGATCCTGTAATCTTAACCTTGGCTTCACGCTGTGTACTCAACATCTCGGCTAAAACTTCATGCTCAGTCGGCAGTGTTGTCGCAATAATTTCTTCTGGGGGGCGTCGCTGCAGGTAGTACTGACCGATAAAACCAGCCAACAATTCTTCTTCAGTACAGTCTGCGGGTGCTTTGGGGAAGTAAGTCTGATTACCCAGATTCATCTTATTACGCACGCGAAAAACCTGCACACAGGCGAGTGCTGAATTCAGCTTACAGGTGATGATGTCACAGTCACCCGACAACTCACTGACATATTGTTGCTGTGAGACCTGTCGCAAGGAATCGATTTGATCTCTTAACTTAGCTGCTTTTTCAAAGGCTAAAGCCTCTGAAGCTTTTTCCATCTCAGCGATAAGGTTCTCTGTAACGAGATCACTCTTACCCTGTAAGAATTTTCGTGCATAGTCGACATCTTCAGCATAGTCAGCAGTTGAGATAAGATCGACACAGGGTGCAGTACAGCGCTCTATCTGGTATTGCAAACAAGGTCTTGAACGATTACTAAAAAAACTGTCATTACATTGCCGCACCTTAAAAATCTTCTGTAGCAGACTTAAGGTTTCTCTCACTGCACCAACACTAGCGTAGGGCCCAAAAAACTCACCCTGCTTTTTCTTTGCACCACGATGAAAACTTAACCCCGGATAGTCTTGCTGTGATGACAAGTAAACGTAGGGATAAGTTTTATCATCACGCAATAAAATATTATATTTTGGCCGGTGTTCCTTAATAAGATTGTGTTCTAGAAGTAAGGCTTCAGCTTCAGTATTGGTCACCATGACCTGAATATTGCGGATCAATCGCACCATCGATTGGATGCGTGTACTGACATTGCTGCGATTAAAATAACTAGAAACACGCTTCTTAAGATTTTTTGCCTTACCAATATAGAGAATATGGTCGTCCGCATTCAACATCCGATAAACACCCGGTTGTTGCGTTAGGGTCTTTAGAAAGCCCTCAGCGTCAAATTCTTTATTGCTCATACCGAGTCATTCATAGGTTAAGGCGATTAATGGTGAATCAGTGGAACTAGTGGCAAGCACAACTAGGCCTGCAGCTTAGTCCTTATGGTAGCGAATACAGCGGCAAATTGCTCGCTGGTCAAGCGCTTAGTCTGCGTGTTGTAACGACTGCAATGATACGAGTCTATGAGCTCAAAATCTGGTAGCTGATGTTCTGCGGCATGTGCGAATGGATAGTCTTTCTGGCGCAGCGCTAATGCACGTATGACCGCCTCATGCGCAATCCGTCCCAGGGCTAAAACAACACCATCTTGAGTAAAATCATTAAGCTCCTGCAATAGATAGCGATTACAGGTTTTGATCTCTGCTGGAGTGGGCTTGTTTTGTGGCGGCACACATTTCACAGCATTAGTAATGCGAGTGTTAATCAACCTCAAATCATCATCCTTGGATACGGATTCTGCATGACTAGAAAAGCCAAACTGATACAAGGTTTGGTAGAGCAAAATACCGGCATGATCACCGGTAAAAGGTCTAGCTGTAGCATTGGCACCATGTAAGCCTGGCGCTAAACCTACAATTAGGAATTTTGCTTTAGGGTCACCAAAAGCAGCGACTGGCTTGCAGTAATAGTCAGGGAACTTTTCTTTTTGAGTGGCAAGAAATTCTGCCAAACGAGGACAGTCTTTACAGTTAGGAGTGAATACTGAAGACACTGCCAGTTAGAACTTAAGCAGTGCTGAACCCCAGGTGAAACCGCCACCAAAGGCTTCGAGAATTATTGCATCGCCTCGTTTAATACGACCATCACGCACCGCTGTATCAAATGCCAATGGCACCGATGCCGCTGATGTGTTGCCATGTTTATCAACGGTAACAACAACCTTCTCCATCGGTAACTTTAGCTTACGCGCAGTTGCCGTAATAATCCGTGTATTCGCTTGATGCGGTACTAACCAATCAATATCTTCTTTTTCAAAATTGTTTGCAGCCAAAGTCTCATCAGCAATACGACCGAGTGTATTCACAGCCATTTTGAAGACTTCATTACCCTTCATACAGATATGTGCTTCAACTTTCTGCGCATCATCTGAAGAGGCTTGCGCGTTTGGCACATGCAAAAGTTCTTCATAACGGCCATCAGCATGCAAATGCGTTGAAAGAATGCCGGGCTCATCACTTTCTTCCAAGATGACAGCACCAGCACCATCAGCAAATAACACACAGGTTGTGCGGTCAGTCCAATCCACTATGCGTGACAGGGTTTCAGCACCAATTACCAAGGCTGTTTTTGCCATACCAGAACGAATAAAGCTATTCGCAGTTGCTAAGGCGTAAACAAATCCAGTGCAAACAGCTTGCACATCAAATGCAGGACATCCGTGAATACCCAGTTGCTGCTGCACCAAACAGGCTGTGCTTGGGAATATCTTGGCTGGGGTTGTGGTCGCAACGATTATCAGATCGATGTCATCAGCTGTCTTACCTGCCATTTGCATAGCTAAGCGTGCAGCTTTTGTACCAAGATCAGCTGTGGTTTCACCATCTGCAGCAATATGTCTTTGTTTGATGCCAGTGCGTTCCTGAATCCACTCATCAGTGGTATCAACCATCGCCTCAAGCTCTTGGTTGGTAAGAATGCGCTCTGGGAGATAGCCACCGGTTCCAGTAATTCGTGAAAACTTCATATTAATATCGGCTACCTTAGAGTAGGAATCGCTCAAGCTGGTTATCGATTAAAGTAGGTACACTTTTTTTAGCTTCTAAGTGAGCCAACGAAATAGCATGAGCAAATGAGAAGGCATCAGCACCACCATGACTTTTTATAACGATGCCACGCAGACCTAATAAGCTGGCACCGTTATAACGTCTTGGATCAATTTGGCTCTTGAAATTCTTCAATGCAGGTAATGATAAAAAACCTGCCACTTTAGTAAACATATTTTGATTAAACGCCTGACGTCCATAGTTTGATATCAGTCGTGCAACACCTTCCGTTGTTTTCAAAGCCACATTACCAACAAAACCATCACAGACTACGACATCAACATCACCACAAAAAATATCATCACCTTCAACAAAACCAATATAGTTTAGGGCGCTGTTTTCGAGCAGCTTGTTCGCAGATTTAACAACCTCATTGCCTTTAATCGCTTCTGAACCAACATTAAGCAGGCCTACTTTTGGTTCAGGAATATCTTCTACGACACCGGCGAGCACCGAGCCCATTACTGCAAATTGAAATAAATTATCCGCAGAACAATCTACATTAGCACCAAGGTCTAACATGTGTGTGTGACCTTTAATCGCTGGTAATGTGCTATTAATTGCAGGCCGATCGATACCGAGTAAGGTATGTAAGACATAGCGAGCGGTTGCCATTAAGGCACCGGTGTTACCGGCACTGACGCAGGCATCTGCACGATTGTCTTTAACCATGTTTATGGCGACGCGCATGGAGGAATCTTTTTTCGAACGTAAGGCATGTGCGGGTGGTTCATCCATAGCGACCACCTGAGTACTGTGTTGGATCTCGATGCGGCGTAACTGATCAGCTGACGCTGCTTTTAGCTCGAGCTCAATGCGAGCACTATCCCCCACAAGGATGAGTTCCAAATCAGCATGCTGATCAAGTGAGGAAAGTGCTGCAGGAATAACGACACTAGGGCCGTGATCACCACCCATTGCATCAAGAGCTATCATTGTAGCCATAGAATCATTCACGCTCAAAGGAACGCCTGAAGTGGTGGTGTTTCGAGTAGAAAGAAAAAGAAGAGTTAAGGAAAATTAATCCTCTTCTTCAACCTCTGCTGGCTTGATGACTTGACGGCCACGGTAATAACCATCTGGTGTGATGTTATGACGACGGTGAGTTTCACCGGTGGTCGCATCAGTCGATAGTGTCGTTGCACTCAAGCTGTCGTGTGCACGGCGCATGCCGCGTTTTGATGGGGTTTTACGCCCTTGTTGTACTGCCATAATCGTTCTCCAAACTACTTAATTTTTAGATCTTTTAATTGTGCAAAAGGATTATCACGATGAGAAGCCTTATCCTCATCATTAAAGCCTTGTAACCACTGCTTC
>JAQWYM010000079.1 GCA_029253965.1 Gammaproteobacteria bacterium | reverse complement strand
CGGACATGGCCCCCAATATATCAGGTAACCGCGTAGTTGATCAGCCCAAGGCAATGTACTTAGCCGAACTAGCTCTCGACTTCGCACGCAACCACCTCTGCCTTGGCGGTGGATTTGCGGTTAAACTTTTTCAGGGTGAAGGGTACTCACAATATATCAGTGAGTTAAAGACTAGCTTTGGTCAGGTAAACGGTGTGAAGCCACAAGCCTCACGCAAAGAAAGCCGCGAAATGTTTGCGGTTGCCCGCCAGTACCGGGGTTAGTAAAGTCGAAATTTAGCCTATCGCGCTTACTTTGGAGTAGCGAATGAATGACATGGTAAAAAATCTTATTTTGTGGGCAGTCATCGTAGTTGTATTGATGTCTGTGTTTAACAATTTCACTAGTACATCTAGTCAATCGGAGACGGTCTCCTATTCGCAGTTTATAAAAGATGTGCGTGATGGGGCTATTCGTGAGGTAACGATTGAGGCTGATAATCGCACGATTATCGGTATGACGACCTCAAATGAAAGTTTCACTACTTTCAATCCGTCGGATGATAACTTGGTAGATGATCTACTGAAGTACAACGTCGAGATTAAAACGGGCCCACCTCAACAGCGTTCACTGCTAGTAGATATTCTTATTAGCTGGTTCCCAATGATTCTCTTGATCGGTGTCTGGATTTTCTTCATGCGCCAGATGCAAGGTGGCGGTGGCGGCGGTGGTGGCCGAGGCGCAATGTCATTCGGTAAGAGCAAGGCACGCCTAATGGGCGAAGACCAAATTAAGGTTACCTTTGCCGATGTTGCCGGAGTTGAAGAAGCTAAAGAAGAAGTCTCTGAGTTAGTTGAGTTTCTTCGTGATCCAGGCAAATTTCAAAAGTTAGGCGGTAAGATCCCGCGTGGTGTTTTGATGAATGGTTCACCAGGTACCGGTAAAACGTTACTAGCTAAAGCGATTGCTGGTGAAGCAAAAGTTCCATTCTTCACTATTTCCGGCTCTGACTTTGTCGAGATGTTTGTTGGTGTTGGAGCTTCACGAGTCCGCGATATGTTCGCTCAAGCTAAGAAAGCCGCACCTTGTATCATCTTTATTGATGAAATTGATGCCGTAGGTCGCCATCGTGGTGCCGGCATGGGTGGGGGTAATGATGAGCGCGAGCAAACATTGAACCAACTCCTAGTTGAGATGGATGGTTTTGAAGGTAATGAAGGTGTGATTGTTATTGCTGCAACCAACCGTCCAGATGTTTTGGATCCAGCACTACTACGCCCAGGTCGATTTGACCGTCAGGTGACTGTGCCACTCCCAGATTTACGTGGACGTGAGCAAATTCTAAAGACACATATGCGTAAAGTACCCCTGGGTACTGATATTAAAGCGGACGTAATTGCTCGTGGAACACCAGGGTTCTCGGGTGCTGATTTAGCAAACCTTGTTAATGAAGCCGCTTTATTTGCCGCTCGTGCCAGTAAACGAACCGTAGATATGGATGATCTTGAGCGTGCTAAAGATAAGATCATCATGGGTGCTGAACGTAAGTCTATGGTGATGAGCGAAAGTGAGAAGAAATTAACCGCTTACCATGAGGCAGGTCATGCCATTGTTGGTCGTCTCGTGCCTGAGCATGATCCAGTCTACAAGGTCACCATTATTCCTCGTGGACGTGCCTTGGGTGTGACTATGTTTCTTCCGGCTGAAGATCGTTACAGCCACAGCAAGCAACGTTTGGAATGTCAGATTTCAAGTCTCTTTGGTGGTCGTTTAGCTGAGGAATTGATTTTTGGTAGTGATGCCGTGACTACGGGTGCTTCGAATGATATTGAACGTGCCACAGAAATTGCTAAAAACATGGTGACTAAATGGGGTCTCTCCGAAAAAATGGGACCATTGGTCTATAGTGAAGATGAAGGCGAACCATTCTTAGGACGAGCAACTAAGGGTAATGTCGTGTCTGATGAAACCTCTCGCTCAATAGATGGAGAGATACGTAAAATTATCGATCTAAACTATCAACGTGCAGAGAAGTTATTAGTTGATAACATACAAATTCTTCACAAAATGGCAGAAGCTTTAATCAAATATGAGACTATTGATATCAGTCAAATTGATGATTTGATGGCTGGTAATAAGGTACAACCACCCGCTGACTGGGAGGACGATGAACCATCGCAAGGTGGTAATGCTACGGTTGATACCGATAGCAAAGCAGGTCCGATTGGAGGCCCTGCAAGCACTCACTAAACAACTTTTTAGTCAGTGTTTCAAAGCATATAAACGGCTCACAGTGTGGGCCGTTTTTTTTTGCCTAAACTTTTTCGTAGTGTAGACCTTTCAACATCAATCAGTTTTCGAGATGACTCAAGCTTGTAGGCTTACAACTGTCGTAGAGATGTTTTATGCTCGAACGCTATGGCTAAACAATATTTCGGCACAGATGGAATTCGTGGGCGTGTTGGTGAGGGTGTGATGACACCTGAGTTCGTGCTCAAGCTTGCATGGGCGACTGGGCGTGTTCTATGTAACGATGCCAGCAATCTAATTTTAATCGGTAAAGACACACGTATCTCTGGCTACATGCTGGAATCCTTGGTCGAAGCTGGGCTAACTGCTGCCGGTGTTAACTGCCGCCTATTAGGGCCTATGCCGACTCCCGCGATTGCCTATCTGACACGCACCTTAAGAGCGTCAGCGGGCATTGTTATAAGTGCTTCGCACAATCCTTATTATGATAACGGTCTAAAGATTTTTTCTGCTGATGGCAGCAAACTTTCAGATCAGGTTGAGCTTGAGATTGAATCACTATTAAGTGGACCGATGCAGACAGTGGCTCCTCATCAGCTCGGTAAAGTGAAACGGATTGAAGATGCTGCTGGTCGTTATCTAGAATTTTGTAAGGCGAGTATCGCGCCTAATATTCGCTTGCATGGTCTGAAGATAGTGATTGATTGCGCTCATGGTGCGACGTATCACATTGCCCCAGACGTTTTTCGTGAGCTGGGTGCTGAGGTCGTTGAGACCGCCTCCAGCCCCAATGGTATTAATATTAATGCTGATTGTGGCGCGACCAGTCCAGCTGCTTTACAGCTAGCAGTGCAAGCCGAGTCTGCTGATCTAGGTATTGCGATTGACGGCGATGGTGATCGTTTAATCATGGTTGACGCTGAGGGTGCATTAGTTGATGGCGATCAACTTTTATACCTGTTAGCGACTGCAGCAAAAGAAAAAGGTGATGCCTGTCAGGCTGTCGTCGGTACAGTGATGAGTAATTTAGGTCTTGAGCAGGCACTCGGCGAGCAGGACATAACACTTCATCGTGCAGCGGTCGGTGATCGTCATGTTTTAGAGCTGATGCAGAAACACAGTTGTATTCTCGGTGCTGAGGCTTCAGGTCATATCATCTGCCTTGACCAAACCACCACTGGTGATGCCATTATCGCCGCCTTACAGGTGCTGGAGATTTTGATTAACCGTCAACAAGGGCTTGCGCAAGCCGTTTCAGCAATGCAGAAATACCCACAGGTTCTTATCAACGTACCCAGTGATAGCGTTTTTGAGCTGAGTGCGTCGAGTGAGATTCAAGCCGTATTAAAAGCTGCAGAACGAGCATTAGCTGATCAGGGTCGCATTCTTTTACGTGCCTCAGGTACTGAACCCTTGATTCGAGTCATGGTTGAGGGGGGTGATTTAAGCCTGGTGCAGCGGATGGCGGAGGAACTGGCAGCAGAGGTGGCGAGCATTTGTTGCTCAAAAGTAACGTAAATCGACTAGAACTCGTTCTAAACTAAGGCGTTTAGGGTTTGATTTTCAAATATGCGATAGGTAAGCTTGCCGGCTTATTAATTGTTTTTGAAAGGGATCAGATGCGACGTTCAATTATAGCGGCAAACTGGAAATTAAACGCTAGTCGCAGCATGGTGGATAGCTTGGTTCCAGCAGTAGATATGCAGGCCAGTGCCTCCGCTGAAAGTGATATTGTTATCTGCCCACCCTATCCTTACCTAGACCTTGTTGCTCAAAAAATAAAGGCGAGCAATCTACATACCGGCGGCCAGACTATGAGTTTGGAAAAAGAGGGTGCCTTCACCGGTGATGTTAGTGCCAACATGTTGCGTGATGTTGGCTGTCGATATGTCATTTTGGGGCATTCTGAACAGCGCCGTTACCATGCCGATAGTGATATCGCCATTGGTACTAAAATGGTGACAGCACTGCGCTCTGGATTAACCCCGATTGTTTGTATCGGTGAATCGCTGCAGCAGCGTAACGAAGGCAAAGCTGAATCAACAATCATGCGTCAGTTGGGTGCTCTTTTAGCACTCGGTCGTTGGGTTGATTTGAGTGACCTCGTTATCGCCTATGAGCCGATCTGGGCAATCGGTACTGGTGAGACAGCTAGTCCAGAACAAGCGCAGGCGATGCACGCTTATATTCGTGCTGAATTGACTAAAAATCGCGTGCAGTTAGCAGACACTGTTCGTGTTTTATACGGTGGCAGCGTCAATCCGGATAATGCTGCAGAGTTATTTTCTCAAACTGATATTGATGGTGGTTTGATTGGTGGCGCTTCATTGCAGGCCGACTCGTTTAATCAGATTATTGCGGCAGTTTGAAATACTGAACCCTAAAAGGCATAAACCTTATGATTTATAACATTCTAGTGACTATTGACGTCTTTATCGCTGCTGCCTTGATTGCGCTGGTGCTTATGCAACAGGGTAAGGGTTCAGGTATGGGCGCCGCCTTCGGTGCTGGCTCATCCTCTACCGTATTTGGTGCCAGTGGTGCCGGCTCATTCCTAACCCGTGCGACTGCAATATTAGCCGCTCTGTTTTTCATTAATAGCATCCTACTGGCTTATGTTGCGAGTAATCGTGCCGATGACAGCAGTGTGCTTGAATCACCAACCGCTGTTGAAATGCTAGCACCTGCTGATGATGGTCTGGGTGTTGAAGTAGGTGATGGTGTCAATGTGCTTAACATGGAAGGCAAATCACAAGACGAAATTATTGATATTGTTCGCTCTGAGATCGACCGTATGAATCAACAAGAAGCACCTGCATCGGGTCAAGCAAAATAAGTCCCGACGATAACAGGTCAAAAGAATAGCCGATGTGGTGGAATTGGTAGACACGCTGTCTTGAGGGGGCAGTGGCGCAAGCTATGCCGGTTCGACTCCGGCCATCGGCACCAGATTTACCCTTCCTTTTTCATACGTTTGGAGAGGAAGGTTTGATAAAAAAACCTCACAGCATTTTTGAAATCTCTTTTGATAATGCAGTCCTCGCTTTTGATTATAACTTAGACACTTTAGTACGCCGCATCCTTGGGCTGTAGAGTATGTTTTTGTGGTCTCCTGTAATCTGATTACGAGTCAAGGCAAGCCGTCTTTCAAGGTCTTCTTAAGGCGCGCTGTTTAATTGCAAAACACTGCCATATTGCGGGGATCATCCTTGTAATCTAAAGCTGACCTGCGTACACTCCTTTGCTTGTCGGTGCGGGGTGGAGCAGTCTGGCAGCTCGTCGGGCTCATAACCCGAAGGTCGTAGGTTCAAATCCTACCCCCGCTACCAATCGACAATTCGCATTCGCGATAATTAAAAGTCATATTTTCTAAGCAACCGACCTATCCAGGTGTATTTTGTTGCGCGTATTTCTAATCTTAATCCTCTATTTGTTGGGCCCCTGTAAGGCTGTCTTACATAGTTTCATCAATGCTTCGATAGTAGCCATTCTTGTATAGTTAGGTCTCGTTACAAAAGCGATGCGACGGTGTGGACTAGGCTCATCAATGTGTCGTGCGCTGAGCAGTGGGTTTTGCGCAATTAAAGGCGCTAACGCCATTTCAGGAATGAGAGTAGTACCCAGCTTGCCCAAAACCATCTGAATTAATGTATTCAGGCTGGCCGCTCCGAATGTATTCTCAGACCCTTTTATTGGTAGCTTGCAGACTTCTAGAATATTATCTCTCAAGCAATGACCGTCATTCAGTAAGAGTAATTTGCTTTGCTTTAACTCATCTTTTGAAGCAACTTTTTTCTCTGTGTTGCCTTCCTCTTTTAAGGCAATCCAATAAAAGTCTTCCTGCCAAAATTCCATCTCTAACAAGCCATCACAGGGGAAGGGTAACGCAAGAATGGCACTATCGATGTCTCCTTTCTTAACCCTGTCTATTAAGACGCTTGATTGATCTTCAATAACGGTTATTTGTGCCTGCGGATAAGATTGATTCAATAATGGGAATATCTTGGGTAATAAAAAAGGTGCGATTGTTGGAATAATGCCAATCGTTATCGGATAACTTAAGGCGGTCTTAGTGTTATCAGCAAGAAGTTCTAACTCCTTTACTTGTAAAAGAATATCGCGTGAACGTTGCAGTACTTCTCGTCCAATAGGAGTGACTAGTACTTTCTTATTGTCTCTTTCAAATATTTTAAATCCTAATTGTTTTTCCATCTCATTTAATGACGTGCTGAGTGCAGACTGGCTGATATTGCAGGCTTCAGCGGCATTTTTGAAATGCAGTGTCTTTTCTGCTGCTAGTGCATAAGTTATCTGTCTAAGAGTAATCATCGGTGATCCCTGTGTAGGAAGTATGTTTAGTATTTTAGAACATAATAATGATTTTATTAAAATTTACTAATTATCAATATTAACCTAATGTCTCTTTAAGTACCTCTTAATTTAATGTTTCTTTGATAGCCAGTACTGAGGAAGAACATATCAAAGCAACATCCCAAATAAGCTAGAAGGAGAAGTAAAGTGGATAACAATGAGAGTAATTCTGAAGGGAAATGTCCTTTTATACATGGCGCCAACACACGTTTAGGCGGTTCTGGAAGCAGCAATCGTGATTGGTGGCCAGAACAATTGAATCTAAATATTTTGCATCAAATGGGGCGGCAATCGAATCCAATGACAGCAGATTTTGATTATGTCAGCGCTTTCGAAAAGCTTGACTTGATGGCTGTAAAAAAAGAATTGGAAATAATCCTGACGACATCACAAGATTGGTGGCCCGCTGATTATGGGCACTATGGTCCCTTCATGGTGCGTATGGCTTGGCATGCGGCAGGGACCTATCGTACCGGCGATGGTCGCGGTGGTGCGGGTACGGGTAATCAGCGTTTTGCACCGATTAATAGCTGGCCGGATAACGTTAATCTAGATAAAGCACGGCGTTTAATCTGGCCACTAAAACAAAAGTATGGCAATCAATTGTCTTGGGCTGATCTCATTATACTGGCAGGTAATGTTGCGATTGAGTCGATGGGACTAAAACTCTTTGGTTTCAGTGGTGGTCGTGAAGATATATGGCAGCCAGAAGAAGATATTTACTGGGGTAAAGAGACTGAATGGTTAGCCGCAGTCAGAAAGGATAAGAATGAAGATTTAGAGACGCCCTTGGCTGCCGTACAGATGGGATTGATTTATGTTAATCCTGAAGGCCCTGACAGTCATCCAGATCCATTAGCGTCAGCTAAAGACATTCGTGAAACTTTTGCACGCATGGCGATGAATGATTATGAGACTGTAGCTTTGACAGCGGGTGGACATACGTTTGGTAAGTCCCATGGTGCAGGTGATCCAGCATTGGTCGGGCCAGCACCAGAAGCGGCAAAAATAGAAGAAGTTGGTTTAGGTTGGATCAGTGAGCATGCTAGTGGTAAAGGCGGGGATACCATTAGTAGTGGTATAGAAGGTTCTTGGACGACGCATCCGACACGCTGGGATAACGGCTATTTCGACGCTTTACTAGGATACGATTGGGAGTTAGTGAAAAGCCCAGCGGGTGCCCACCAATGGGCAGCAAAGGAACTAGCAGAAAAAGATAAGGCGCCTCATGCATCTGATACGTCACAACGGGTTAGATTAATGATGACGACGGCAGACATGGCGATGAGGGAAGATCCTGCATATCGTAAAATTTCAGAACACTTCCATGCCAACCCTGAAGAATTTGCAGAGGCATTTAAACGAGCTTGGTTCAAACTAACCCATCGTGATATGGGGCCAAAGTCACGCTATATTGGTGCTGAGGTGCCTGCAGAAGATCTGATTTGGCAGGACCCAGTTCCTGCTGTTGAGCATGAGCTGGTCAACAAGGTGGATATTTCAGATTTAAAAGCGATGTTATTGAGCTCTGGTTTAGAGATTTCTGAATTGGTTTATACCGCTTGGTCATCCGCCTCTACCTATCGGGGTTCAGACCATCGTGGTGGTGCGAATGGCAGTCGTATCCGTTTATCCCCACAGAAAGAATGGGAGGTGAATCAGCCGCAGCAGTTGGCTAAGGTTTTAGCGGTCTATAGCACTATTCAAAAAGAGTTTAATAAACGTGACGTCGGCAAGGCCGTATCATTGGCCGACCTGATTGTCCTAGGTGGCTGTGCCGCTATTGAAAAAGCAGCCTTAGATATCGGTGTTGGCGTTGTTTGTCCATTCACTCCCGGGCGTACCGATGCAACGGATGAACAGACTGATGCCGAATCATTTCAAGTCTTAGAACCGATTGCAGATGGCTTTCGTAATTATGTTAACAAAGCGTATCAGTTGTCTGTTGAAGATCAACTGATTGATAGAGCGCAATTATTAACCCTAAGCGCACCTGAGATGACAATCCTGCTGGGTGGCATGAGGGTGTTGAGTGCAAACTATGATGGCTCACAAGAAGGGGTGTTGACAGATAGACCCGGGATTTTGAGTAATGACTTCTTTGTTAATCTGACTGATATGAGTGTCGAATGGAGACCGCTGACGGAGACTTCTGAGATGTTTGTTGGTATTGAGCGTACTAGTGGTAAAAAGAAGTGGATAGTAAGTCGAGTCGATCTTTTGTTTGCCTCTAATTCTCAATTACGTGCACTTGCAGAAGTTTATGCCTGTGATAATAATCAGGAGATGTTCATTACTGATTTTGTTAAAGCGTGGACTAAGGTGATGAATCTGGATCGTTTCGACATGAGGTAAGAGTGACTGTCTAGTGGGTATTCCTTCGTGGTGATACCCACTCAGCTAAGGTTTGTTTGCAGACTTCTTTCCTCTGTCAAAATAAGAGATTTAAGCTGCTTTCGCTAAAGATTAGCAAGAAGTCGGGAATTTAGTGCTGAGATGACGTAATTTGCATGCATTATTAGTTGCCGCGAGGTCTTAGCTAAAATATACTAGTGTGTGAGTGGTGGATTCACTCAAGAGTTTACGTGAAGCCCCTGATGGGGCTTTTTTGTTGGCCGATGCTAAATAGCAGCGCTGACATAACGGTTTAAATGGGCTTTATGCCCATTTTTTATTTGTGGAGCCAAAAGATTGAGTGCTGACCCAGAAGGACTAGAGTCACTGTTACTGCCAGCAATTGAGGGTTTAGGCTTCCGACTTTGGGGTGTGGACTACCGCAGTTCGCCAAAGCATGCGCACTTAAAGATTTTTATCGACCATGATGATGGTATTCAAGTCGATGACTGTTCCGCAGTCAGTCATCAAGTGGCTGGTGTATTAGATGTTGAAGATCCAATTACTGTTGCGTACACCCTAGAGGTGTCATCGCCAGGAATTGAAAGACCGTTAATGAAGTTGCAACACTATCATCTTTATATCGGTAAAGAAGTGAAAGTTAGATTGACCTGGGCGGTCAATGAGCGAAAGAATTTTTTAGGCACGCTAGTGCGTGTTGATGGTGATGAAATAGTCATCGCGGTAGACGGAGAAGAATTC
>JAQWYM010000085.1 GCA_029253965.1 Gammaproteobacteria bacterium | reverse complement strand
CTAGGGGTATGTTTGCCCTCAAGGGTCGTTCGGCCGAGAACTAAGTCATGCTTGAGCGTTCACTCATTGGTCGGTTGTTATTAAATGATACCGGAAGTCGTGTACTCACTTTCTGCTGTATTGCACTTGCAGTCATTGTGCCAGTCTGTAACTTAATCATACCTTCAGACTCAGCATTTCATGTCTCAACCTATAGTGTGACCTTAATAGGGAAGTATCTATGCTATGCCCTTCTTGCTTTATCTGTCGATTTGGTTTGGGGTTATTTAGGTGTTTTAAGCTTAGGTCATGGTGCATTCTTTGCATTAGGTGGCTATGCCATGGGCATGTATCTAATGCGTCAGATTGGCGACCGGGGCGTTTATGGCAATCCAGAGCTACCTGATTTTATGGTCTTCCTAAACTGGTCAGAGTTACCTTGGTATTGGCAAGGCTTTGACCAGTTTCCATTGATGCTATTGATGGTCTTTTTAGCGCCAGGAATACTTGCTTTTGTTTTCGGCTGGCTGGCGTTTCGCTCACGTGTAACAGGCGTCTATCTATCTATAATTACACAGGCAATGACCTATGCTTTAATGCTTGCGTTTTTCCAAAACAACCTTGGCTTTGGTGGCAACAATGGGCTCACAGACTTCAAGGAAATCCTTGGTTTCAAGCTACAGGCTGATAACACTCGCAATGCACTTTTCGTCGCCTCTGCTGCAGCATTATTATTAGGTTATGCCCTATGTAGATTCATAGCGCAGTCCCGATTGGGTAGCTTAACCATGGCGATACGTGATGCTGAAAGTCGCGTCAGGTTTATGGGTTATCGTGATGAGCATATTAAACTTTTCATCTTCGTTATCTCTGCCCTATTAGCAGGCCTTGCTGGAGCTTTATACGTACCACAGGTCGGTATCATAAACCCAAGTGAATTCGCCCCAATTCGCTCCATTGAAATGGTTATCTGGGTTGCCATTGGTGGCCGTGGCACTCTATATGGTGCCGTCCTAGGTGCCTTTGTCGTGAATTATGCGAAAACCATTTTTACAGCATGGGCCCCTGAGGTCTGGCTTTTCATCCTTGGTGGTATCTTTGTATTTGTCACTGTATTCATGCCAAAAGGTTTAGTTGGTCTTTATGCTCAACTACGCACACGCTTTTCGCGTAATTCAAGTAATGACAAACTAACGCGAGGCAGTACTGATGAAAAGTAAAGAAACCATCCTCTACCTAAATGATGTATCGGTAAGTTTTGATGGCTTCCAGGCTATTAATAACCTCAGCTTTTATGTTAAGCGCAATGAATTACGTTGTGTCATTGGGCCCAATGGTGCAGGCAAAACAACGATGATGGACCTCATTACAGGCAAAACAAAACCTGATACTGGAGAGATCATCTTTGCGGAAAATATAAATCTAATAGGCAAAAGCGAGGCGGAAATTGCCAACCTAGGCATTGGCCGGAAGTTTCAAAAGCCAACAGTATTTGAGCAACACACAGTACATGAAAATCTATGCTTAGCCCTAGAAGGTGACCGTGGTGTCTTTGCTAATTTATTCCATCGTTTAAAGCAACCGCAAATCGAAAAAATAGAGCAGTCATTAGAGATTATCGGGCTAACGAATGAGCAGTATCGGTTCGCTGGCGAGTTGTCACATGGCCAGAAGCAATGGTTAGAAATTGGCATGCTAATAACACAGAACCCAGAGGTACTATTAGTCGATGAACCTGTGGCTGGCATGACCTATCAGGAAACTGAAAAAACTGCTGAATTATTGCAAAATTTAGCGCGTACTCAATCGGTTATCGTAGTTGAACATGATATGGAATTTGTTCGCCTTATAGCCAATAAGGTAACCGTATTACATCAAGGTCAAGTTTTGGCTGAAGGCCCTATGGATAGTATTACCAAAAATGAGAAAGTTATTGAGGTCTACTTAGGTGGCTAATTTATTAACGTTAGATGGAGTCGAGCAATATTATGGCGAAAGTCATACTCTATGGGATTTAAAACTTGCGATTAAGGAAGGAAGCATTACGTGCCTGATGGGTCGCAATGGTGTTGGTAAATCAACCTTACTCAAAAGTATTATGGGTTTAGAGAAGATTAGAAAAGGATCAATCACGTTTCGTCAACATGAATTAAGCAAGTCAACCGCAGAAACTCGCGCCAAGCTAAAAATTGGTTATGTACCACAAGGCCGTGAAATATTTTCTCAACTCAGTATTACTGAAAACTTACAAACAGGACTAATCAGTAGTGGCTCAAAAAAACTACCCGACATCATATTTGAGTTATTCCCAGTCCTAAAAGAAATGCAAAATCGTCGAGGCGGAGATCTTTCCGGAGGTCAACAACAACAATTAGCAATTGGCCGCGCGCTTGCAATAGAGCCTGAGTTGTTGATCTTGGATGAACCTACTGAGGGAATACAACCAAATATTGTTCGTGAAATTGGCGATATTATAATACGCTTAAATCAAGAATTTGGACTGACGGTTCTTTTGGTAGAACAAAAATTACCCTTTGCTCGTCGAGTTGGCAGTCATTTCTGCATTATGGAAAAAGGGCGTAACGTTGCAGTAGGTAGTATAGAAAAACTTGACGATGAATTAATTGATCGCTATTTAAAAGTATAAGCCCAACGAGGAAAATAAATGAACGTGAAATCCATATTAGTCACTATCTTGCTAATTAATAGCAGTAATATTTTCGCCCACCCTATTAGCGCACATCCCCTACAGATGATACACAGTCATTTTGAGTGGCTAGTCCTGCTCGCATTCCCTGTCACAATCATTGCATTTGCTATCGCTAAAAAATGACCACACAGTCAGATGCCATATGGGATTCATCGTGGCAAGCTAGTTTACGTTTAAAATTCATCCATAAAGATGGAAAAACTTTTCTAACTGACCGAGCACATTTCGGACCACTTGCGGTTCAAAAACCGTTTTATCCAG
>JAQWYM010000071.1 GCA_029253965.1 Gammaproteobacteria bacterium | reverse complement strand
ACTACTGCTACAGGCCCCTCAGCACAGCGGTCTAGACAGCCGGCCGTATTAATACGTATCTTTCCCTGCCCAGTGAGGCCGAGCTCTTTTGCTATCTTTTTCACCGCGTTACGCTTCTCTGCGGCATCATAATCCTGACAGCAAATCTTATCTTCACGTTGGTTTGTACAAATAAACATATGGCGTTTGTAGTAACTCATGGCAATAAATCCTAAACTCTGATGAATAGTTAACTTTAAACGAAATGTAAGCCGCTGTAGCCCGCCCATGTCGCATTCTACTAATAGTATAAGAAACACCGAGCACTGTGTAATGTGTGGCCTCTGCCTGCCGCACTGCCCAACCTATACTGTCAGCCAACAGGAAGGTGAATCACCGCGTGGCCGTATTTCACTGGTGAAGGCGTTTCTGGAAGATCAACTCGATCCTAGCCCCGCTCTGGGTCAACACTTACAGAGCTGTACGACCTGTCTAAAATGTCAGCAAGTCTGTCCCGCTAAGGTCGACTTTGAAGCTATTATTGATGCCGGCCGCAGCGCATACCGTCAACATCTACCGCTCTTTCCACGACTGCTACAGACGCTGTTAATCCATAGCCTGGGGAGTCGCCTGGGTCAGATGATGATCAAGGCTGGCCTGCCGCTAGCACGCCGCCTGAATCGCTCCACTACCTCTCCTCTTGGCCAGCTTGCGCGGCTCGCTGCGAGTATCCCTAAAAGAAACAATAATACGCCGATCAAAGCCGCTAGCCGTCTTTCAGGTCAATCAGTCCTTCTGTTCCAAGGCTGTAGTGGTCAGGTAATGGATCAGAACGCCTTAGACAGCGCGAAACAACTTATTCGCGCCATCGGCTTTGAACCGCTCTTAAGTGCTAGCAGCGACTGCTGCAGCGCCTTAGCGCAGCATGCTGGCCTCTCTGACTACGCCAGAAAACAACAGCTGCAGCTGCGACAAAAGTGGGCCAAATTACCCTGCTGTGATGTTATTAGCATTGCTAGCGGCTGCGGCAACCAACTCGACCAATTAGATACCGCAGGTCTTAAGCATTGGGATATTCATCAATGGCTGCTGGCAGAAGATGCCTTTAATAAACTCAAGCCACGCAGCCTAAATAAGAAGGTATTACTTCATGTCCCTTGCAGCCTGCATGCGAACCCCGCAGCAGTGGCCGCAATGCACCAGTTATTGGCGAAGATACCGCAGCTTGAGGTGCATGAATTCAATGATAATTTGCACTGCTGTGGCGCTGGTGGCGTGCAATTAATAACGCCGGAGGCGAGCAACTACGCGTTAGCTCAGCGTAAGGCCCAGACTATCGCTGCGGCAGAGGTCGACCTCGTGTTATCAGCCAATGTTGGCTGCAGCAGTCAGTTACGCATGGCGTTGGACAGACGCGTACAAAAGATAGACATCATCCATCCGATTGAGTTACTGGCTAGACAATTGAGTTAACCTTGACGCATGCCTGATTTATCCAGAAAACCATTACGCCAATTCAGTCTAGCCGACCGACTCATTCAGGAGTTTGACCGTGGCCTGCGTGTGGTCACATTACAACGCAGAACAGTTTCAGCCGCCTACCCAGCAGCAGCAATGACAGACGATGATCTCAGTCTTCAAGAGTCGCTTGAGTCAGCAAGGTTAATGCGCGTCAATCATGCGGGCGAAATTGCTGCACAGGGGCTTTATCACGGCCAAGCACTAACAGCGCACAATCAAGAAACACTGCGTCAAATGGAAAGCTCAGCGCAAGAGGAACTGAATCACCTCGCCTGGTGTGAAACTCGACTAGCAGAGTTGCAAGCACCGCGCAGTCTGTTAAGCCCTTTTTGGTATAGCTCGTCCTACCTGTTGGGTGCCACAGCTGGCTGGGTTGGTGATCGCTGGAGTCTGGGTTTTGTTGCAGAGACAGAGGCACAGGTGGAACATCATTTAGATAATCACCTAGGACTGTTACCTCAGGCAGATAGCCGTAGCCGAATGATCCTAGAACAGATGCGCGATGACGAGCGTCGTCACGGTGAAGAGGCTAGGAAACTGGGTGCACATGAATTACCTAAGCCGCTCAAAAAAATCATGATGCTGGTCTCTAAAGGTATGACCAGTGGCGCCTACTGGATTTAGTCTGGCATATTCATGCCATAAAAAATCTCTGTCATTTCCTTTTTAAGGTGTTTCTCGACCACTTCAATCTCAGCTGCACTCATATCAGCTGAACCCTGCCCGAAGAGATAACTCTCAAAATCGAACTCTTTCAGCATCATCTTTGTATGAAAGAAATTTTCCGGGTAGACATTGACATCAATCAGTTGATATTGAGCAAGTGTGCGCTCTGACAGATAATCTTGAATAGACGAGATAGAATGGTCTTTATAGAATTTCTTGCCCTCAACATCGCGCGTAAAGCCACGGATGCGATAATCCATGATGACAATGTCTTCATCAAAACTATCGATTAAAAAGTTGAGTGCTTTTAACGGTGAAATACGACCACAGGTGGAAATATCGAGATCAGCGCGGAAGGTACTGATGCCACCGTCTGGATGTGATTCAGGATAAGTGTGTGCAGTTAAGTGACTTTTATCTAAGTGCGCAACAACACTGGGGCTGCTAGGATCCTCAACATCATGAGCGTCCTCTTCTGAGATCAACATAGTCACACTAGAGCCACTAGGCTCATAGTCTTGAGTGGCGACGTTAAGAATATTAGCGCCAATAATCTTTGCTACCTGCGCTAATACTTCAGTCAATCGCTGACTGTTATAAGTCTCATCAATATAGTCAAGATATGCATCGCGCTGGCGTTTATTTTTCGCATAACAAATATCATAAAAATTAAAACTCAGCGTCTTTGTCAGGTTGTTAAAACCATACAGACTGATCTTTGGTTCCTTATCCATCATTTCCTAAACCTTAAACTCAGACCGGTATCAGCCAGATATTCTAATAGCTACGATTAGGGAAAAATAATTCTTTTAATTTCTTACCCGGATCTTCTGCACGCATAAACGCTTCACCGACCAAAAACAGATGAATATCATTCTCACGCATTTTCGCGATATCTTCTAGCGAGTGAATACCACTCTCAGTCACCAGAGCTACTTCAGGCGGCACCATATCGCGCAGACGCAAGGTGGTGTCCAGATCAACTTCAAAGGTATGCAGATCCCGATTATTGACACCGATCAACGTTGGCTTCAAGGCCAGAGCACGTTGCATTTCTTGCTCGTTATGCACCTCGATCAAAACATCTAAATTTAATTTTTTTGCGAGCTCATACAAAGTCACTAAGACTTCATCTGTGAGTGCCGACACTATCAACAAAACACAATCTGCAGTCAGCGCCTTGGTCTCATAAATTTGATAGGGATCAATAATAAAATCCTTACGCAACACCGGTAAACCGCATGACTTACGAGCAAATTCCAATGCTGGACCGCCGCCCTTAAAAAACTCACTATCCGTCAAGACTGAGAGACAGGTTGCACCACCGAATTGATAACTACTAGCAATCGACATTGGATCAAAGTTTTCACGTAAAATCCCTTGGCTAGGTGAGGCACGTTTAATCTCAGCAATAACACCCGGCTTATCAGCACTTATCGCTGCACGTAGCATCTGCTCAAATGGTCTTTTATCACCACTGTTATCCTGCGCCCACTCCTGCATCAGTGACTCGGCCACACGGGTTTTCTTTTCTTCTACCTCAGCGCGTTTGTGGGTAAGGATTTTCTCTAAAATTTCTGGGACTTCGTTGCTCATAATTTCTCTGGCTTGGTTTATGCTGCGGTTGTCGTGAATTTTATTAGCGCGGCTAAGGTCTTAGCAGCCGCTCCAGATTGGAGTTGCTTGGCGGCTATCTCAACAGCTGCCGATAACGAGGGAGCTTGTTTTGCAATATAGATCGCAGCCCCAGCATTGAGGCTAACAATATCTGCTGCTGGGCCTTGCTCACCGGCGAAGACCGCATGAATCATCGCTGCACTTTGTGCTGCATCTTCAACTTGAATTGTGTTGCCATCAGCGCGCTTTAAACCAAAGTCTTCAGGTTTTATTTGAAACCGAGTGATCTCACCATATTTAAGTTCACACACTTGCGTGGCGGCTGAGATACTTATCTCATCTAAACCATCATCAGCATGCACGATTAGACAATGCTCACTGCCGAGGCTATCCAACACCTTGGCTAGAGGCTCTAACCAGACATCATCAAACACACC
>JAQWYM010000030.1 GCA_029253965.1 Gammaproteobacteria bacterium | reverse complement strand
CCTAGGTGTACTAGCCGGTGTTGTTCACACTGAAGCGCTACGTATTGCTCAAGAGCGTTTTGGCAATCGTGCACTATCTAGTGCTGAGACACGTTGGGGCTTTGAGAACTTAGTGCTTACTGCTGAGCGTATCGAAGAGTTAGGCGCTACAGGTCTCGTACCTGAGCTAGCGCTAAGCTGCTTAGATCACGTCGGTGGTCACTTGGCTAAATTCCAGCAATGGGATGCAAGTGCACGTAAGTGGAACATCGTATCTGACTGGATTGAGGGTGACGTAGCCCTATCACAGACTATCATTGACGCAGGTGCGGCTAAGTACGCAGCTGATAACGCCATTGAAGCACGTCCTTGTGATGCTAATAACAACGACGACGACTTCGACCTATAAGAAGTTTTTTTAGTTGATGGATTCAGGCCCTCTTCTGAGGGCCTGAGTTTTTAACCCCTCTAAACCTTCCTCGTAACATTGCGCTATCCGCGCAAGCAAAATCACTTCTAGTTATCTATTTTTGACAGTGTTTATTTAACATACTGCAGCAGTTAACAGGCTTAACTCTTTCTATTGCCGGTTTAATACAAAAACACAGGCGTTCTTGAGAAGCACTTATTTTAAATAGGCTAATGTTGCGATGCGACCCGTTGTCGATGCTCTGCGATAGGAAAAGAAACGATCCTGATCAGAATACGTGCAGTGTTCACCACCGAACACTTGATTGACATCAGCAGCCGCTAGAATACGACGTGCCAAAAGATAAAAATCACATAGATACCGTTGTTGGCGATATTCTTTAAAGGCACAGGCTAAGCCAGCATCTTGTTTCATAAACTCGGCTCTTACTTCAGCGCCCACTTCAAATACCTGTGCGCCAATAGCAGGCCCTAACCACGCATAAAACTCGATATCTCTTGCTTGTTTGGAGCGAATAACTGCTAATGATTTCTGCACTATTCCTGCCACCAGACCACGCCAGCCAGCATGCAGCAGCACAACACAACTGGCATCACTGGCTGCTAACACGATTGGCATACAATCAGCGCTTAAAATGGCACACACTGTGCCAGCTTGCTGACTATAACTAGCATCGGCTTGTACCTCATCTGGAATCAATTCATCAGCACAGACTAAGGTTGTCGCATGCACTTGTTGTAGCCATTTAGGCTCTTGGGGTAGGTTTAATTGTTGCTTTATTAAGGCGCGGTTGCGTCTCACTGCAAGACGATCATCACCGACATGTAAGGCTAAATTCAGTGCATTAAAAGGTGCTGCGCTGAAACCACCGCAGCGGGTCGTAGTGACCACTTCAAGATGCTGCTGTAAAGGCCAAAGAGGCCGGATAAAATCCAGGCCAGCATCACTCATTGTGCTGAATAAGTCCTTAGGGCTGTGACCAAGGCTTGTAGATCATCTGGCATCGGCACTGCCCATTTCACTTCCTCAGAGGTCACTGGATGCTTAAAGGCCAAACTATGGGCATGCAAGGCTTGCCTTGGAAAGTTTGCCAGCACTTCATTCAGCTCTGGTGCAACCCCTGAAACTCGCTGAATTCGACGTGCATAGGTCGTATCACCGACTAAAGGGTAATTTAAACTCGCAAAGTGGACGCGGATTTGATGGGTTCTACCGGTTTCCAGACTGGCTTCAATCAGCGTATGTTTCTGATACTTTTCAACCACTTTGTAATGCGTGATGGCATCTTTGCCACGCGGATTGACTGCCATTTTGATGCGATCATGCGGATGTCGCCCTATTGGCTGATCTATTTTGCCCCCAGATATCACCTGCCCCCTAAGGACGGCGTAATATCGTCTCTGAACGACATGTTCTTGAAGACTTTTCACTAACTCAGCATGAGCCACCAATGACTTAGCCACCACCATCAGTCCTGTCGTATCTTTATCCAGCCGATGGACAATGCCAGCTCGTGGGATTTCAGCTAACAATTCAGAGTGATAGAGCAGTGCATTGAGCAAGGTTCCCTTAGCGATACCTGCACCAGGATGCACAACTAAACCCACTGGTTTATTCACCACCAAGAGATGTTCGTCTTCAAAAACGATATCTAGAGGGATGTTTTCTGCCTGATGTTGCTCATTGACTGATTCAGCAGTGATCACAAGGTACACAGACTCCCCTCCTTTCAGAGAGAATTTACAGGGCTGGTTAGCCCCATCGACCTGTACTTGATCTTGATTAATCCACGTTTGTACGCGAGATCGGGAGTACTTTCCGAGTAATTCGGTTAATGATCGATCAAGACGCCAGCCGTGGTGATCATCAGGAATAATAAAACTATGGGTGATTTGTTCAGACATAATGTGCTTGCGCTAATGTGTGCGGTATACTACCGAGCTTGAGTAAAACTACTTCGATACCGATGCCTAAACTGCTAAAGCTTCTTCTCGCTACCATTCTTTGCGTCAATCTATCTGCCTGTTCCACGATAAAGGGGTTCTGGGGAGATGATGACGATGAGGATGAGATTAGTGATGATATCAGCGCACGTCAACTTTATGATAAAGCGCGTGGCGAAATGTATGGAAACCGTTCACTAGATGCTGTCGGTAGCTATGCATTACTAGAATCACGCTATCCCTTCGGCATTTATGCGCAACAAGCGCAGCTGGACTTGGCTTACCTTTATTACAATCAAATGGATATGGATATTGCTGTCGATATGGCTGACCGTTTTATCCGTCTCAACCCTGAGCATGACAATATTGCCTACGCTTACTACATCAAAGGCCTCGCCTTATTTGATAAGAGTAAGTCGGTCTTTAATGCTTTTATACCGCGTAACCCATCAGATAAAGACCCAAAGCCTCTATTAGAAGCCTTTGACGTCTTTAATACCTTGATTAAACGATTCCCTGACAGTAATTATGCTTTTGATGCACAGCAGCGCATGGTTTTTTTACGCAACGAATTAGCTGAACACGAAGTGAGTGTTGCCGATTTCTACATGCGTCGTGGCGCCTATCTGGCAGCAGCAAATCGCGCACAGTATGTGATGCAGAAATATCAAGGTGCACCCGCCATGCCTCAAGCCGTTTACATTTTAGAGCAGGCTTATCGTCAACTAGAGATTGATGACCTAGCGAATGATGCTAACAAGGTCTACCTCGCTAACTTTACGCTGCCTGATGGCTCGATAAAGGACCCATCATTAAAACCCACCAAGATTAGTTGTGCGACTACGACGTGGTCTCGCTTGCTCGAGCGTTTGAATTTAAAAACCTACTATTGTGATTAAGCTAGAGCGCTGAATTAGCAGTCTGACTCAGCCTTTCAGTCAGGAAGTCTGGCTTAATCCTTCAGGTACCTTAAAGCCCCTGAAGTGATCGGATAGCGACGATCTCTACCAAACGAGCGCTTCGATACCTTAATCCCTGGTGGCGCTTGACGACGCTTATATTCACTCTTGAAGACCATACTGATGACACGCGCCACCAACGCCGGCGCAAAGCCTTGCTCTATGATTTCACTGCGTGAAAAATCATACTCAATAAACAACTCAAGGATACGGTCCAGCTCTGAATAAGCAGGTAACGAATCTTCATCTTTTTGATCAGGCGCTAGTTCAGCACTCGGTGGCCGATCAATAATCCGCTGAGGAATGATCTCGCCATTATCATTCTTATAATTTGCTAAGGCGAATACACGAGTTTTTAACACATCTTTTAAAGGCGCGAAGCCACCCGCCATATCACCATACAGCGTCGCGTAACCCACAGCCATTTCACTTTTATTACCTGTCGAAATCAACATATAGTCAGACTTGTTTGATAATGCCATCAGTAATAAACCACGAATACGTGCCTGAATATTTTCTTCAGTGGTATCCGCTGCAGCACCAGCAAAAGGCACAGCCAAGACATCAAGAAACTGCTCATATAGTGATTCAATCGGAATCACGCTGTAACGAACCCCCATGTTAGCGGCAAGTTCAGCGGCATCATCCAAGCTCATTTGCGAGGTGTATTGTGAGGGCATCATGACCGCATGCACCTGCTCAGGACCCAGCGCATCAACAGCCAGCGTTAACGCTAAAGCAGAATCAATACCACCGGATAAGCCGATCAAGCCTCCCTTGAAACCGTTTTTGTGCACATAGTCTTGCAACCCATAGGTCAGTGCCTGATAGATTGCTGCATTTGTTTCTAGAGGCTCAGCACAGTGCTGCTTTAAAAAACACTGTTGTTTGCGATCAAACTCTAGGCAATAGATTCCTTCGCTAAAAGCTGGAGCTAAAAAGACAATCTCTTTATCAGCATTCATGGCAAATGACTGACCATCAAAGACTAGTTCATCCTGCCCACCAATCTGGTTTAAACAGAGAATCGGCAAATCAGTTTCAGTGACCCTCTTCCTCATCTTTTGGGTACGTTCTAGTAGCTTACTGACATGAAATGGACTGGCATTAATATTTAACACTACCTCTGCACCAGCCTGCTTGGCTGCTGCAATAGGCTCTGGCCACCAAGCATCCTCACAAATCATCAAGGCGACTGATGTGCCTGCTAAATCAAAAACACAGGCGGCACTACCCGCCTTAAAGTGACGCTTCTCATCAAATTCATTATAATTAGGTAGCTTGTGTTTAAAGTATTGCTCTGTAATCTCACCTTCTCGTAAGACCAGGGCCGCATTATATAGATCGCCCTGCTGCATCCATGGTGTGCCCACGACAGTAACAATCCCCACTGAGGCCTGTGCCAACTGTGCCAGCGTCTCATCGATACGCGCAAAGATATGCCTTCGATAGAGCAAGTCCTCAGCAGGGTAGCCAATAGTGGCTAACTCACTAAAAACAATACAGTGCGCTTGCTCAGCCTTGGCCTCTGCTAGGGCGAGCAACATTTTTTCGCAATTACCCTCAATATCCCCAACCGTAAAGTTCAGTTGGGCAACTACGATACGTAAAGATTGATCCGACATTAAATGATAACCATGGCTAATAAAGATACGTTATGAACTGAGTAATCAGTCACCAATTCAGTATTAATATTATCATATACCAACGATGCATTCGGCTTCTAGTCTGTACTCAGGCTGCATCTTATCTCCGCACTAATGCGTTATATCTGCACTCACTATCGTTATCTAAATACACCATTAGTCAAACTCAGAAAAAAGACGTACTCTCCCTATACGTTTTTTGTTAGACGGGAGAATTCAAAAATGAAGACAGCTAATAAACAGGTAAGAAGCCAAGGCTTCACCCTCATTGAGCTGATGATAGTTATCGCTATTATTGGCATCTTGACCACAGTTGCTGCGCCTATGTATCAAGACTACACCGTGCGCAGCAAAGTAGCAGCGAGCATGAGTGCAGTTAATAGCATCAAGTTCATTGTTGCTGAAGTTATTGCACGGCAAGGCGTAGCCCCAGAAGCAGGCAATGCCAAATCTGGCTTAGCAGATAAAGAGGACTATGCCGATGACTTTATCCAATCTATTGAAATATTAACTTCTGGTTCTATTCAGGTTATGTATAAAAATTTGGGCGCTGGTTTCACTGCAAACGATAGCGCAACATTCTCACCAACTATAATGAATGGCATGCTGCGCTGGCATTGTCAGCTGAGCCGTATTGAACTCCAGACCTACTTTCCAAAAAGCTGTACAAAATCATTGCCAGTAGATAATGCCTCCATGCTGAAGAAAACATCTGATAGTTGATTATCAACCTTACTAAGCATTCATTACACTTCTCGTGGCCAAAAATAGCAGCACTTACCTGTGGCAGGGAAAAGATTACAACGGCAAGATAATAGAGGGACAAGAATCAGCACAAGATGCAGATTCTTTACGCGTGGCCTTGCGGCAGCGCAATATAAAACTATTGCATACTGATATAGCACCACATCGATTACAGCATGCGATAAAAAAAACTACCTTAGGGACATTATTAGCAACCAAGCATGTCTCTCAGCAACAGCTAAAAAGTTCTGACGTAAGCCATCTATTACAGCAGCTTACTTTGTTACTTCGTGCTGGTGTGCCAATTCTTCAATGCTTCGACATACTCAATCAGGGACAAAACAAATCAGCAGTCAAACCCCTGCTTAGTGAAATAAAAAGAGATTTAGAAGGGGGGCTCTCGTTGTCTGATAGCCTACGTAATCAAGGGCGCTGTTTTGACCCTATACTCTGCAACATGATTGCAGTGGGTGAGTATTCAGGAAGCTTGAACAAGATGCTTGAGAATATAGTGCATCATCGAAAAAAAATTGAGACATTGCAGCGCAATCTAAAGCGTGCACTTATCTACCCTTGCACAATAATAATCATTTCATTGCTAGTGATACTCATACTCTTTATTTGGGTAGTGCCACAGTTTGAAAAGTTGTTCCATGATTTTGGTGCTGAGCTCCCAAGCTATACGCAACTACTGATTCAGATATCACATGGTATAAAAGACAATGGAATGATATTTATCAGCATGAGCTTAACCCTGATTTTCATCACTCGATATAGTTATCGCAGGCACCCAGTGATGCAGCGTTACCTAGACAGGACAGCATTACATATCCCAATTTTTGGAAAAGCCTATCATTGTAGCTTGCTTGCTAGATTTAATTGCACCTTATCGACACTCGTTAGTGCTGGCATACCGCTGCTAGACTGCCTCAATAAAATGTCTAGTATTATGCCTAATCTAATTTTCAAAGAAGCCTGCATATCAATAATGAATGATGTTCATGCTGGCGCATCACTTTCCACCAGCTTTAGAAAATTCCATTACTTCCCCAACCTTATGCAGGACATGATTAGAACGGGTGAAGAATCTGGCAACTTGTCGATGATATTAAATAATTTATCCGAAGTTTATAATGAAGAGCTTGAACAATGGGTTGAGGCTATGAATAGCCTTCTAGAACCCTTGATCATTAGTCTGCTTGGCCTTATCGTCGGTAGTATCATACTGGCTATGTATTTACCTATTTTTAAATTAAGTTCTATTATATAAAAAATATGCTTGCAGCTAGCAACTAATGTTATTGCATAGTCGTATTTAAAGGCCAGCCCACCTAACTCACAAGAGAATCAGATGTTCGAATTCATAGCAACACCCGCTCTCTATCTATCCGTAGCCTTACTGGGCTTGGTCTTAGGCAGCTTTATCAATGTCATCATCTATCGCTTACCGGTGATGCTTGAATTCGACTCAACTGTCGACTCTAAAAAACCAATAGATTTAATTCAGCCACGATCATTCTGCCCTAGCTGTAGAACACAACTATCCTTATTTGAAAACATCCCACTGCTAAGCTTTATTTTTCTCGCAGGTAAATGTCGTCACTGTAGTCAGACTATTAGTATTCAGTACCCAATAATTGAACTACTCTCCGCACTGATTGCCTGCATAGCAATCAAACAGTTTGGTGCAAATATAGATGGGCTCTTTGCATTAGTTTTTTTACTCAGCTTACTTACGCTATCAGTTATTGATATCCACACCATGACATTGCCAGATGAGATTACATTGAGCCTGTTGTGGCTTGGCATTGCTTTTAATCTGTTTACTTCTTTTGTGAGTCTAGAAGAAAGTGTGATAGGTGCCATGCTTGGCTATACAAGCCTTTGGATGATATTCCAACTACATCGCTTAATCACTAATCGAGAGGGTATGGGATATGGTGATTTCAAATTATTCGCAATGATTGGTGCCTGTTTGGGTTGGAGTCTACTGTTACCGACTATTTTAATAGCCTCGATCAGTGCCAGTGTCATTGGTGTCACACTATTATTTATGGGTAAGCTGAAGAAAGAAAGCGCCATACCCTTTGGACCATTTCTTGCCATTGGGGCTAGTATTTGCCTAATATGGCATAATCAGATTAACAATTACTTTTTTAACTACTAATCATACAATGTTATTAATTGGCCTCACTGGTGGTATTGGCGCCGGTAAGACGGAAGTCAGTGATTATATGCATTCACGTTATGCTATAAAAATCATTGATGCTGACGTCATCAGTCGTAATCTTTTGAAAAAAGGAAGTGATGCTTACGCTGAAACGCAAAAGAATTTTCCAGCAGAAATCTTTGATGACGAAGGCAATATCGATCGTAAAGCAATGCGTCGATTGATATTCAGTGATCAGGTCGCACGACAAAAACTCGAGCGTATTATTCACCCCCGTGTACGTACAGAGATAAAGAAACAATTAAACCTCAGTAGCTCAGATTACTGCATCCTATCTGCACCATTATTGATTGAGGCTGGAATGAATGATCTTGTTTCACGCTTACTGATTGTCGACAGCACTGAAGAAATCCGAATTCAACGTGTTGTAGCACGCGATCAATGCAGCAGGGGAAATGTTGAAAAAATCATTGCCAGCCAGCTAGACGATAGTAAAAGGCTGCAAGCTGCTGATGACATTGTTACCAACAATGGCAATCATGCCAGTCTCACGAAGCAGTTAGATAAATTACATAAGAAATACTTGAATTTAACAGATCAAGCGTCCCATAATCGTACTTATGTCTAATTCAGAAAATTCATCTATTCTATTCGAGCAACCTCTTAATGAGCGAATTCGGACGTTTATGCGTATTGAGAACCTCTCTGCACGCTGTAACTATTGCCTAGATCAAGACGATTCTTGGGGCAGCCATTTATCTCTATCTGCTCTAATTGAATTAATGAGCCTGATTTCACGCGGTGATCTCAAGCAAGAAATACTCAAGGAGCTCAGCCGCCAACTATCGACATTAGATGGTTTTGCTAAGAATGAAGTCATTGATCAAAACAAACTGCAAGGCATCGTTGATAATCATCAGCAGCTCATCTCTGAAGTCAGTGCCATCAATGGTCAGCTTTTAGCTGGCACAAAAGAAAATGAATTTATTAAAGCCTTTAGCCAACGCGCCAGCATCCCTGGTGGCACCTGTGACTTTGACCTACCGGGTTATCACTTTTGGTTGGCGCAGGATACCAGTAGTAGGCGTCAGGCCTTACGTGAATGGCTTGCACCACTGAGTCTGATTGAACGTTCAATCAGCACCTGCCTAAATTTAATCCGAACCTGCACATCACCTGAAATCTGTACCGCAGAGCAAGGGTTTTATCAACGCTCCCTAGACTTAGGCCTACCCTATCAAATACTGCGAGTAGCGGTGACTAAAGAACTCGGTTGTTTCCCTGAGATTAGTGCTGGCAAGCATCGCTTCTCAATTAGATTCATGACCCAGAACGAACTTAAGTTTAATCCTAAACAATTTCAGCTTAATGTGAAGTTCCAACTCACCTGCTGTACTTTTTAAGTCCATAAGTTAATTTATTCTGTAAAGGCACGAATCCCAGCGATGCCATGACCAGCATGAGCTTGCGCTACCGTGAGCTGATCAGCTGTCATTCCACCTAAAGCAAAAACCGGCCAATTACTCATATTCGTTAGACGCTGAAATCCTGCCCATGCTATAGGCTCGCAAGCACTATGTGTTGGCGTCCTCAAGACGGGGCCAAGCAAAACACAACGTAATGACAACGCATTCGCCATATTTATCTCATCTTCATTATGTACGGAGGCCGAAAAATACTCATGCTTCTCACCCAATTGCTGCTTTACATAGGCTAGCTGTAGCTCTTTGCTACTCAGATGTGATTGAGGCCATTGCTCTGCTGTCAGCCAATTTAATGGGCAATTCAATATAAGTTTTACTTCTTTATCTGCTACCCATTCCTGCACTTTAGACAATAGTTTCAAGTAATGCTCTTTTGATAATGACTTAGCTCGTAGTTGAATCAGTCTTATACCAAGAGAGATCTGTTTTTTTATTTGCTGCTCAAGTTGCTCAGCATAGACATCCTGATCTGCAATCATATATTGCGTTTGCAATTGCATTGACTGGACTATTGTTTGATTTGCTAGTGGCATACTATCTAGTGGCAGATCATCGACTGCCTGCCAGTGAAATGCTTGCCCCTCATTACTGCTTGGGGTGTTCTCAAAGCCTTCAACTTTAAACACATGGAAACAGATTGTTTGATCTGGATATTGAAAGTTAAAGTTAAAGAAAAATTTTGCTTGTCTGAGTGTGACCCCAAGCTCTTCTTGCAACTCTCGACGCAGCGCCATCTTCGGCGATTCCCCACGCTCGACCTTGCCACCAGGGAACTCCCATAGGCCAGCCATGGGTACATTTCTTGAACGTTGCTGAATTAGAATCTCAGACTTTTCATTGTAGATAACTGCTATAGCGACATGTAAGAGATCAGGCATAAGACTTTAATCTGGCGCAGAAACCTAACTTCTATATTCTGCATTAATACGGATGTACTCATGCGTCAAATCACAGGTCCACACTGTGAAACTTTCGCTGCCATCATTTAAATCGATAAGGAGCTTAATCTCATCTTGCATAAAGGCCTGCTTACCCTTCTCTTCCGTGTAGCTAGAATGAATACTGCCATCTTTCCAGATCACAATATCGTTCACTGTTAAGGAAGCGTTCGCAAGATTTAATTCATCTGATTCAACCTTGCCGGCAGCTGCAAGAATCCGGCCCCAGTTTGCATCAGATGCCGCTAAGGCTGTCTTTACTAATGGTGAGTTAGCTATCGACATGGCGACCTTTTTAGCCAACATTTTGTCAGCTGCAGTCGCCACTTCAACACTGACAAACTTTGTTGCACCCTCACCATCACGGATGATTGATTGCGCTAAAGTTTGCATCAGCTCAAGCAAAGCCGTTTCAAAAATTAGCTGTTCTGTGTCGTTTAAATCATCATAGTTTAATGCGGCACTTGCACTAGCAATAAGCACACAGGCGTCATTGGTCGAGGTATCACTATCGACCGTAATCGCATTAAATGACTGTTCAACAGTCTCTTTTAATAAACGTTCTAATACATCTTTTGGAATGGCTAAATCTGTGGCGACATAGGCTAGCATCGTTGCCATATTAGGCTGGATCATGCCTGAGCCTTTAGTCATTCCTGTTATTGTAATCATCTTACCTTGCAGTAAGACTTGTTTACTCTGCCCCTTGGCAACAATGTCAGTTGTGAGAATGGCAGCAGCAGCTTGCAACCAATTATCTTCTGAGAGCTGCTGCTGTAAGTCAGTTAAGCAAACCTTGATTTTATTACTATCTAAAAGCTCACCAATGACACCAGTGGAAAAAGGCAGTACTTGATTAGCGTTAACAGCACATTGTTCCGCCACATCTAGACAGGTTTGTTCTGCTGCATGCATACCAGCAACACCACTACCTGCATTTGCATTGCCCGCATTGATGATTAGATAGCGTGGTGTTGCTGCATGTAAGTTGGCTGATGCCAACTCAACAGGAGGCGCTCTAAATTTATTTTGCGTGAACACTGCAGCAACCTCGGCAGCAGGATCAAGCTCTATTAACACCAGGTCATCTCGATTTTTATAGCGCATCGCTGATGCCGCTGTGGCTAATCGTACACCGGCAATAGGTAGTAGAACAGTCGGTGCAGTTAGATTAACAGGCATGCTTATCCTTTAAGCCAACTTACCGTGGCACTGTTTAAACTTTTTCCCCGATCCACAAGGACATGGGTCGTTTCGACCAATTTTATCAGGAACACGCATAGGAGCGGTGCCAGCAGTTGGTTTTCTCGCTTTTTTACTGGCAGGCTTCTCAGCTCTAATTTCTGGTTGTGGGTTGAGAATACTATTCGCTGTGTCATGGCGCATCTCGATCGCATCCTGCTCTGGCTTAAAAACAGGTTCAAATTCTGGCTTCTTCTCTGCCTCAAATTGAATCTTACAAAGCAAGCCTACGGTATCTGATTTAATTTGTTCCAAGAGCTGCTGGAACATATCAAAGGCTTCACGCTTATATTCTTGTTTTGGATTCTTCTGCGCGTAACCTCGCAGACCGATACTTTGACGCAAGTAATCCATGGCTGCCAAATGCTCTTTCCACTTGCCATCTAGAATCTGCATCATAATATCTTTCTTCAGATTCTTCATAACGTCTTCGCCAATCAACACCCCTTTGGCAGCAATTACGTCGTTGACCTCTTTATGAATACGTTCGCGTAAACTCTCTTCATGCAGCTTATCGTCTCTATCTAACCATTGATCTATGTCTGCCTTCAGTCCCAGTTCTTTATCTAATGCGACGCTCAGTCCTTTAGGATCCCACTGCTCTGGCATGCTTTGTGGCGCAATATAAGCGCTAATAATTCCCTCAACAACATCAAACGTAATTGCATCAATATCCTCACTGATATCATTAGCTTCCATTAGTTCATTACGTTGCTCGTACACTACCTTACGTTGATCATTAGCAACATCATCGTATTCTAGTAGATGCTTTCGTATATCAAAGTTATGAGACTCTACCTTTCGTTGTGCATTTTCAATCGCCTTACTGACCCAAGGATGTTCAATAGCCTCACCCTCTTCCATACCGAGCTTTTGCATCATGTTGCGCACGCGCTCAGAAGCAAAGATTCTCATTAAGGTGTCTTCCATAGAAAGATAAAAACGACTTGAGCCTGGATCACCTTGACGACCTGAACGCCCACGTAATTGATTATCGATACGTCTCGACTCATGCCTCTCTGTACCAATAATATGCAAGCCACCAGCAGCTAAAACTTCTGCATTTGCTTGCTTCCAATCAGCCTTTAACTTTTCTATAACAGCAGGATCACCGTCTGTACCTAGCGCATCGATCTCAGGTTGAATATTGCCACCCAATACAATGTCAGTTCCACGTCCTGCCATATTCGTTGCAATAGTGACCGCCTTGGGCCGTCCTGCTTGAATAATTATCTGTGACTCTGAGGCATGATGCTTTGCATTCAAGACTTGATGCTCAAGCCCCGCTTCAGTCAACAACGCATCCAGAGTCTCAGAGGACTCAATAGATGCTGTACCCACCAAAACAGGTTGTCCTCTGGAGGCACAATCGCGAACATCTTCTAATATAGCCTGATACTTATCCTGCATTGTCAGATAGACCAGATCACTTCGGTCATCACGTATCGCATCTTGATTAGTGGGTACAACCACCACCTCAAGACCATAGATTGATTCAAACTCAAACGCTTCGGTATCTGCAGTACCTGTCATACCACTTAATTTGTCGTATAGACGGAAATAATTCTGGAAAGTGATTGAGGCTAGTGTTTGATTTTCATTTTTTATTTCAACATCTTCTTTTGCTTCAATCGCTTGATGAAGGCCCTCAGACCATCGACGTCCAGGCATAGTACGCCCAGTAAACTCGTCAACAATCACAATCTCATTATCACGCACGATATAATCGACGTTCTTTTGGAATAAAACATTAGCGCGCAATGAGGCATTCATATGATGCAGCAGACTAATATTGGCGCTGTCATAAAGTGAGTCATCTGCTTCTAGTAAGCCCGCCTCTATCAGCAGCTTCTCAATATTTTCATGTCCCTGCTCACTAAGGAAGATCTGTTTTGATTTCTCATCAACAAGATAGTCACCTTCACTTTCTTCATCTACCTGAGGTTTAAGAGACGGTACTATCTTGTTCGCATGCTCATATAGGTCTGAACTATCATTTGTAGGACCTGAAATAATCAATGGTGTACGAGCTTCATCAATAAGAATTGAATCCACCTCATCAACTACAGCAAAAAATGGTTTGCGCATTACTTTTTGATCAGCTGAAAATTTCATATTATCGCGCAGATAATCAAAACCAAATTCGTTATTTGTACCGTAGGTGATATCAGAGAGATAGGCATCTCGGCGTTCTTCATCAGGCAAGCCACCCGTAATAACGCCAATAGTCATACCAAGAAAGGTGTATAACTTACCCATCCAGGCAGCATCTCGTTCTGCTAGATAATCATTTACGGTAACAACATGAACACCTTCGCCCTGCAATGCATTTAGATAAACGGCTAAGGTTGCGACTAGAGTTTTACCTTCACCCGTTCGCATCTCCGCAATATTGCCATTATGTAAAACCAAGGCACCGACTAACTGTACATCGTAATGGCGCATCCCCATCACTCGCACACCCGCCTCACGAACCACAGCAAATGCTTCTGGAATCAGCGAGTCTAATGTAGCACCCGCTGCCAAACGATTTTTAAACTCTCCAGTTTTAGCGCTTAGTTCAACATCACTAAGACTCTGCATCTGTGCAGCCTGATCATTAATTTGGCCAACCAGCTTTTTATATTTAGATAGCACTCGTTGATTACGACTACCAAAGATTTTTTTTGCGATTTTTCCAATCATATATATAGAAATCGATTAATTGTTAATCTAAGACACAGATATATTTCATCTTATGCCGCATACAATTTACCAGGCACTAGCTACCTTGCAGCTAGTGCCTGGTAAATTATTATCAAATAGTCTTATTTGCTCAGAATTTATTATCCAACATGCTTATTTCGTGCGATTAAGAAACTTTTTAGGGTTGATCTGACGTCCATCTTTCAATACTTCAAAATGAACATGTGGACCTGTTGATCGCCCCGTATTACCTATTGCAGCAATAACATCACCGCGCTTAACCACTTGCCCAGAATTAACATTAAAACTTTTGTTATGACCGTATCGCGTCACATAACCATTGCCATGATCAACCTCAACTAGATTGCCATAGCCACTGTGTTTTACTGTCGCTATTACAATACCATCGGCAACAGCTAGTACATCAGCGCCCGATTTACCGGCAAAATCAATACCTTTATGCATGGCTTTACGACCAGTAAATGGGTCGGTGCGTTCACCGAAATTTGATGACATCCAACCCTTTCTAATCGGGCGCCCATTAGGCATGGAGTCTTCATTGCGCTGACGTGAACTTAACACTGCATCCAGTGTTAATAATTTATTCTGCTGACTCTGTAATTCAAACTCGATCAAACTGAGTGTTTGCTCCATTTCTGAGAGCAGTTCAATGTGATCACGACTCTTTGCTGCCGCTGAAGGGCCACCAAAACCAGGGTCAGAACTGAAATCAATCTCTAGATCATCTATTCCTGCAGTAATCATTAATTTATTACCAACAGCCTCTAATCGATTGATATAGACCTGAAAATACGCGATCTTCTGCGTTAACGCTTCTATCTGCGCATCACTCTCATCCTGCATATCTTCCAGCTGCGTCTGCTGCTGTGCAACATCGCTCTTCCACTGTGCGAATAACGCCTGCTGACTCGCAGTACCACCAAGGTAGTAGCCAGCAAGCCCACAGCTAACGGCCAATAAAAACAGCCCTAGACGGGCTAGGCTGCGTTGGCGCTGGCTATATGCTGAGATATTTAAGCGTCGCTTAATGCCACGAGGGGAGATGAGTACGTTCATTTACGCTATTCTACGGACTTGGGGCGCTTTCGTATATAGAATGCTCGGCCGCTAGATGACCACAACTTTTGTTACATTATGCAATCAATCAACCACCTTATTCATCGACATTACCTGAAAAAAGCGGCCTTTCTAGGGCAGCTTAGTTCAAGTATACGTAGCCGTTTATCACCTGACCTAGCACCACATTGCTGGGTTGCAGATATAGTAACCAATCAGCTCACCCTCGTGACCAATCGAGCAGAGCGTGCGACTCTGCTGCGCTACCAGCAACATGAGATCTTGAAACAACTGAACGAGGAATTTTCAGTTGAATTAGGTCGACCTCTATATCGCCTGCGCGTTCGATTGGATCATCGCATGTCTGATAACAGCATAAAGCCAAGCAAGCCTATCTCAAACAAACGCAGTTCTCGTTACAAATTAGAATGTAAAAAACTACGTAAGATTCTTGAGTAGACAGCCGCCAAACTAGTCAGCCTGACGACGCAAAAAAGCTGGAATATCCAAATAATCTTCATCCAGACCTTGAGCAGTTTCCATATTATGGCTTTCAGCAGCGCGTAATACTGTTGGGCGATCCAAATTGCTGTAATCACCACCCGCTTGCGTGGTATCCGCCAATTGTCGATTCACTAACTTAATCTCTGGCTTATCCTGCTGATGAGCCGCTTCTCTGCCAATACCTGTAGCAACCACAGTAACGCGTAGCTTATCTTCCATCATCTCATCAATAACAGTGCCAACGACGACAGTGGCGTCATCTGATGCCAAGCCTTCAACATGTGAACCCACTTCAGAAATCTCACTAATGGTGAGTTTGCTGCTTGCCGTAACATTAACCAAGATACCGTGTGCACCGGTAATATTAATGTCTTCAAGTAGTGGGCTTGATACTGCTGATTCAACCGCTTCACGGGCACGTTCAGGGCCAGAGGCCATTCCAGAACCCATCATCGCCATACCCATCTCTGACATAACTGTTTTCACATCAGCAAAATCGACGTTGATCAAACCAGGACAGGTAATTACTTCTGCAATACCTTGCACTGCTCGCAGCAAAATATCATTGGCAGCCTTAAAACCATCTAACATAGTCATATCTTTGTCGAGCACGGTAAGTAGCTTCTCATTAGGAATAGTAATCAGAGAATCAACATGCTGTGAAAGTTCTTCGATACCACGCTCAGCTATCTTGCGGCGCTTAGAGCCTTCAAATGGGAATGGCTTGGTGACGACAGCCACAGTTAGGATACCCAGTTCACGAGCCACCTCAGCAACAATTGGCGCTGCACCAGTGCCGGTACCACCACCCATCCCAGCTGTAATAAAGAGCATATCAGCACCCGCAATTGCATCGTGTATACGATCTCTATCTTCCAACGCAGACTGACGCCCAATTTCGGGGTTAGCACCAGCTCCTAGACCCTTGGTAATATCAGTCCCTAGTTGGAAAGTTATTTTTGCATTTGATCGTTGCAGCGCTTGCGCATCAGTATTAGCACAGATGAAACTGACGCCATCAATCGAGGCCTGCACCATATGCTCGACAGCATTACCACCACCGCCACCAACACCAATCACTTTAATGACTGCACTTTGTCCATATGAATCATCAAACTCAAACATCTATCCTCTCCTCTTTTTTATTACTAAAAATTGAAATATAAAAATTCTAAAAATTACCCTGTAACCAATTTTTTATGCGCGTAAATTTGGATGAAAGTCCACTCGCAGAAAATGCATTCGGTTCTTTCGATGTTGCATGTCGTGCTCCAAATAACAGCAAACCAACTCCAGTGGCATGTATCGGATTGCGTACAACCTCAATTAAACCAGTCACATACTGCGGCATACCTAAGCGTACTGGCATATGAAATACTTCTTCAGCCAACTCAACAACGCCTTCCATCTTTGCACTACCGCCAGTCAAAACGACACCAGCAGCAATTAAGTTTTCATAACCACTACGTCGCAGCTCTGCCAAAATTAATGACATCAACTCTTCATAGCGTGGCTCTACAACTTCAGCCAAGGTTTGTCGTGCTAACTTACGCGGTGGCCGATCGCCGACACTAGGCACTTCAATCACCTCATCGGGATTAGTCAGTTGTCGCAGCGCACAGGCGTATTTAGTTTTAATCTCTTCGGCATATTGCGTCGGTGTTCGCATCGCCACCGCAATATCATTTGTCACCTGATCACCAGCAATAGGAATGACAGCCGTATGTTTAATCGCACCTTCAGAGAAGACTGCAATATCTGTTGTCCCACCTCCAATATCCACCAGACAAACACCTAGGTCTTTTTCATCCTCAGTCAATACGGCATAACTTGAAGCCAGCTGCTCAAGAATAATGTCATCAGTTTGTAAGCCACAGCGCTGAATACACTTAACAATGTTCTGCGCAGATGATTCAGCACCGGTAATGAGATGAACCTTTGCTTCCAAGCGCACGCCTGACATACCAATCGGCTCACGGATTCCTTCTTGGTCATCAATAATGAATTCCTGTGGAATCACATGTAATACTTTTTGATCTGCTGGAATAGCAACTGCTCTAGCAGCATCAATAACTCGATCAACATCACTTTCTATAACTTCACGATCTTTGATTGCAACAATGCCATGCGAATTCATACTTCTGATATGACTGCCAGCAATTCCAGCATAGACAGAATGAATCTGACAACCAGCCATCAATTCAGCTTCTTCCACGGCTCTTTGTATTGACTGCACTGTGCTCTCAATATTGACAACCACACCTTTTTTTAGACCACGTGACTGGTGTGAGCCGATACCAATAATTTCGATTTCGCCTTCTTCAGTAACCTCACCAACAATAGCCACTACTTTCGAGGTGCCAATATCGAGTCCAACAATCATGCCTTGTTCACTTCGTTTTCCCATAGCGCATAGTCCGGTTTATGAGTCTTTCTGTTTCCATTGCACAGCAAAACCGTTGCTATGACGTAAATCAATTTCAGCAATCATTGCCCTCTCTTTTAGAGGAAACAAACTCAATGCTGATCGTGCTAGCCGCATCTGTTTAAGATAGTTGCGGCGGCTTAATTTTAAAATAATGCCATTCGCAAGTTTTACACGCTTGTCATAACGGCCATCTTCATAGACTCCATCTATTGCTAAATTCAACTGTTCAAATGAGTCTGCATAGTCACGATAGAAACCTGCCAAATGCACGCTGCGCTGATCATTACCAGAAATCACTACCAAGCCCTCAAATTGAGTGACATCACCCACTTCAAATACTTGGTAACGCTGATTTAATAGAGCATTTTCACGCCATCGAAATAGAGGTTTTTGTTCCTCAATAACAATGGATAGCTCACTAGGCCAGCGCCGTTTAATACTGGCACTAAAAACCCATGGCATATTTTCTAAATCTTTTTCAAACGCAGCCAGATCAACTGTGAAGAATCCTTCTTCTGAATAATCAGCAACAACTGCACGTAAAGCATTACGATCAACATGTTGTAATACACTATTAACCACAATTGATTTCACAGGAATGCGCTCAAGTAAGCTCACTAGATACAGAGCAGCAATAACCAACCCAGCCACTGCAAATAATTTAAATAGCTCAGCTATTTCTACAGGCGTTACCTGAGTAACACTCTCTGCTTTACGTGATCTAGTTTGATGCTTCCTTCGTAAGCTCATAAGAGCGGCCTACTTGCAGCTAAAATACGGTATACCAACTGTTCAAAATCAATGCCTATATGTTTTGCTGCCATTGGCACTAAACTATGATCTGTCATACCAGGCACAGTATTTACTTCTAAAAACCATGATTTACCCTGATCATCCAACATCACATCAACACGTCCCCATGATGATGCAGCAGTTGCACGAAAGGCTTGTAATGCCTGCACCTGTAGTTGGATCTCTGCCATCTCTTCTAAACCACATGGCAATAAATACTGGGTATCATTTGATTTATATTTAGCCGCATAATCATAGAAGTCATGTGGGGTTTGCAATTGAATTACTGGCAAAGCCTCATCATCTAAAACTGAGACCGTGTATTCATTACCCTGCACCCACTCCTCAGCCATCAATACACCACTAAAGGCATGCGCCTTCAAACAAGCAGTATTAAATTCTGCTTCATTAATGATCTTCGCAATCCCCAGACTAGAGCCCTCACATGAAGGTTTTAAAATAAAAGGCAAGCCCAGATAATCTGCAACATCACTGAATCGGGTGCTGTCCTTAATTTCTGAAAAGCGAGGTGTCGTAACACCCATAGCCAACCAAACCTTTTTTGTCATGATCTTATCCATACAAATACTCGATGCCATAACACCGCTACCCGTATATGGAACTCTAATCATTTCTAATCCACCTTGGATACAGCCGTCTTCTCCACCATGACCATGCAGCGCTATAAAAGCGCGCTCAAATTTCTCATCTTGTAATCGGCTAAAGACATTCTCATCGACATCAATACCGTGGGCATCAACACCTCTACTAATTAACGCAGCCAATACTGCATCACCACTACGTAATGATATTTCTCGCTCACCAGATCGACCGCCCATTAAAACGGCTACCCTGCCAAAATCATTTTGTTTTTTATTTACCATATCTATTTCACATCACCGAGTGTGCGCACTTCAGGCTGCAACTCAACGCCATATTGTTTTTTCACTGTACTTATTATTTTTGCCATTAACTCTGTAATGTCTGTGGCACTCGCAGACCCTGTATTAATAATAAAATTAGCGTGTTTTGGTGAGATTTCTGCACCTCCAACCTTGAGCCCTTTAAGCCCACACTGCTGAATCATCTCTGCTGCAAACAGCCCGGGAGGATTTTTAAATACTGAGCCACAATTTTTTTCACCAATCGGTTGACTGTGATTACGTTTAGCTAATAGCTCACGGATTGAAACAGCTTCTTCATTCACTTCAATGCGTGATAACTTAAATTCAGCAGCAACAAACCATTCGTCAGCAGCCGTCTCTACTGTTCGATAGGAAACCTTGAATTCATCTACTTGGCGTTGCTCCAGTTCTCCAGAACGAGTGATCATCTTCAATGATCGAACATGCTCCCAGGTAGAACCACCAAAGGCACCGGCGTTCATTGCTAAAGCCCCACCGACTGTGCCTGGAATTCCAGCCATAAACTCAAGCCCTTGAAGATCATGTTTAACTGAACCTCGTGCTAACTTAGAACAGGCAACACCAGCCTCAACATAAACACTACCATCATCTTTATAACTGATGCCCTGCAAACCGGGGTGTGAGATAACAACCACTCCTGATAAACCTTCATCGGGAATCAAAATATTCGAACCCAAGCCCATCCAGTAAACTGGCTGCTCAGCATTATATTGTTTTAAGAATGACTGTAGGTCATCAACATCGGCAGGACGAAATACACATTGCGCTCTGCCACCGACGCCCCAGGTGTTATAGCTCGTCATAGATTCGTCAAAGGATAACTTTCCACGAACATCCAATGTTTTTAGATCAGTTAACATAATGACTCGCACTCTGCTTAAACTGCTCAAAGGCCTCCTGTGCAAAACGTCCTATGCTGCCTGCACCCATAGTCAGGACTAAATCATTGTCTTGTATAATCTCTTCTAATATTGCGAACAGTGAATGTTCATCAGTCATTACGATGGCATCAGTCAAATTCTTGCTAAACAAGGCATCAGCTAGTGCCTGACTGTCTGCTCCAGCCAACACCACCTCACCCGCCGCGTAAACTGGCATTAGGATTAAGACATCAACTGTTGCCAAGGCATCAACAAAATCATTAAATAAATCACGTGTTCTGCTATATCTATGCGGCTGAAATACAGCTACGAGACGCTTCTCAGGCCATGCCGAACGTGTTGCCTTTAAGCTTGCTATGAGTTCTCTAGGATGATGAGCATAGTCATCATAAAAACAGATATCTCCGCGCGCCTGAGGCGTATGACCTAGACATTGCATGCGCCGACCAATGCCAGCAAATGAGCTCAATGCTTGAGCAATCGTTGCTGTCTTCAGTTTGCATTCCAAACCGATAGCAATTGCTGCCAATGCATTTTGCACATTATGCTCACCGGGAAGATTAAGTCGAAATTGCATAGCATCTGCAGCAGATGAAACTGTCACAGAAAACGATACCTGCCCCTGCTCATGCACAAGGTCATGCGCACGAACATCAGCATCCTCAGAAAAACCATAGCTAATAAAAGGACGGCTTAAATCGGGCAGTATTGAACGCACCTCTGGATCATCGATGCAAAGCACCGCTAAACCATAGAAGGGTAAGTTATGTAGAAAATCAACAAAGGCTGCACGTAGTTTTGAAAAATCATTTTCATATGCAGACAAATGGTCAGCATCAATATTTGTAACCACAGCAACCAATGGCTGTAGATGTAAGAATGAAGCATCACTCTCATCCGCCTCAGCAATCATTACAGCGCCTGCGCCCAAGCGTGAGTGGCTACCGGTGCTATTTACCTTTCCACCAACAATAAAGGTTGGATCTAGGCTAGCCTCACCTAAGACAGCAGCGACCAAACTTGTTGTTGTGGTTTTCCCATGCGTCCCCGCTATCGCAATGCCCTTTCTAAAACGCATTACTTCAGCAAGCATCTCAGCTCTAGGAATAACAGGGATACGCTTTTCATGTGCTCGTACAAGCTCAACATTATCAGCATTGATTGCTGATGAAACGACAACCACATCCATTGCTTCAACCTGTTCTGCAACATGTCCATGATAGATAGTTGCACCCAAATCACAGAGGCGCTGACTGGCTACATTTTCAAGCTGATCTGATCCGAAAACCTGATATCCAAGACTCAATAAAACCTCAGCAATACCACTCATACCGACACCGGCAATACCGATGAAGAATACATTTTTAATACCTCGATCAGGCATCAAGCTAGTTAAACTCTCCATTAGTCCAAGCCTCCTGCACTAGCAGGCAAGCAACCCTTCTGCTGACAACTATCAGCAAGGATGGTCACCGCATCTGCACGGCGTAAGCTATAGGCTGCATTTGCCATAGCTAGTAATTGTTCTGGCTTCGACAATAACTGACTTAGCAATGCCGTCATTTGCTCAACAGTAGTATCACGCTCTTGTATCAAATAGGCTGCGCCAATACGAACAAAGCTATTAGCATTACTGGTTTGATGGTCGTCAACTGCATAGGGGTACGGCACTAAAATAGCAGGCAAACCAACACTGGCAATCTCGGCCAAGGTCATAGCACCACTTCGGCAGATCAGTAAATCAGCCCAAGCATAGGCAGCGGCCATGTCATCGATAAATGTGGTCACACGTGCTTGCAGACCATTCTCTTTATAAACCTGCCTTACTTCTTCACTTTGCTGCTTTCCTGTTTGATGCCAAATTTCAAGTGTCTGCGCTTGCTCAACAGCTGACAAACTCATAGGTAGTAATTGATTCAATCCACGTGCACCCAGACTGCCACCAATAATTAAGATTCTTCGCGCTTCAGTTCTATTCGCATAGCGCTCATCTGGAGATGCTAGAGATAACATTTCTGAACGCACTGGATTCCCACAGTGAACTGTTTTTGCATTCGACTGCGTAAGATCAAAACCACTAAAGAAGGTTTTTGCAAATGGTGCCAAGAGTCGGTTTGTCAGACCTATGGTTGCATTCTGTTCATGAATCACCAAAGGCATCCGTAATAGGCTAGCAGCCAATGCACAGGGGCCTGCAACAAAACCACCCATCCCTAGCAAGGCCTGTGGGCGCTCACGTAAAACAATTACAAATGCCTCCGCCATTGCTCTTGCCAACAAGAAGGGAGCTTTTAGGAGTGACAGCTTACCCTTGCCACGCAAACCTTGAATATGCATATGAATTAATCGCAGTCCTGCTGCTGGCACAAGATCAGCCTCAATGCCATTTGCCGTGCCAACCCAAACAATGGGCACGCCTCGTTGGTGAAGTTCTTTGGCTACAGCCAATGCTGGGAATACATGTCCACCAGTGCCACCGGCCATAATCATTACAGGCCTCATCTGCGCACCTCACTGCTTCCCAGTGATCGGCGGCGGGCACCCTGTTGGTTAATTTCAAGGTAGACACGCATCATTAGCCCAAGGGCAATACTGGTTGCTAGAAAATTACTGCCACCGACACTAATCAATGGCAGGCTCAGTCCCTTTGTTGGCAACACACCCATATTCACACCAAGGCTAATCAGCGTTTGTAGTGCAAACCAAACTGAACAACCATAACCGACTGCCTGCGCAAAAATTAAGCCTGAGCGACCTGCTTGGGCTGCCAGATCAAAACAACGCCAGATCATAAAAGCATAGGTTGCTAATAATAACGTCACACCCAAGAGGCCGGTTTCTTCTGCCAATACCGCAAAGACAAAATCGTTATGTGCCTCAGGTAGATAGAATAACTTTTGCATGCTATCACCAAGACCGACGCCAAAAACACCGCCATTGCCAATTGCAATTAAGGCTTGGATGAGTTGGAACCCGGTGTTTTGAGGGTCTGCCCATGGATCCATAAATCCAGTTAAACGAGCTAAACGGTAGCTCTCACTCATCGCTAATAAGGCAAGCCCAGCGCCACCTAAAAGCATGGCTGTTAAACAATAAATAAAACGTGCACCACCCAAAAACAACATGGCAAAAGCAATCACAACAAAAACAACTGATGAACCAAAATCCGGCTCCATCATAAGTAGTGCGACAAAGGCAAGCAGCACCAGCATTGGATTGATAAAGGCAGAAAGCTCATCTCTTAAACGTTCTTGATGACGCACAATATAGCCAGCAAGGTAGATAATGAGCGCTACTTTGGCAAACTCAGAGACCTGTAAAGTAAAGGGACCAATCGCTAACCAACGACTACTGCCATTAACGCTACGACCTATGCCTGGCAGTAATACTAGAATCAAAAGCGCAAATGCAATAAGCAGTGCCAATGGCCCTAAACGCTGCCAGACCCGCAGTGATATCCGAGACACCATGAGCATAACCATCAGACCCAGCGCCATAAATATTAGCTGTCGCTTAACCTGTGTAAAGGCAGGCAGGCCATTCTTATAAGCCATCTCAACAGTGGTTGAAGTTGTCATTGTGATACCGACAGCCATCAAAATCAGTAATACATAGAGCAAACGCAGATCAATGTACTCTGACAACTGTTCAGCCCATGGCAAAGGTTTCTGCTTAAACAACATGCTGTCCTCCTACAATATGTGTTTGCACACATTGCATGAAGCTGTCACCACGTTGCTGATAGTCAGCAAACATATCAAAGCTAGCACAGGCCGGTGAAAACAAAACGACATCACCCTGATTAGCGCACTCATTACTCAATTTTACGGCTGCCATTAAATCAGGCACTGAGTAACAGCTATGAACTTCTAATGCCTGAGCAAAAACAGCTGCATCACGGCCCAATAAAATAACACTGTGAACACGCTGACGAATTAACTTAATCAATTCCTCTATGCTGCCACCCTTGTGTATCCCACCAAGGATCAAAACCATATCGCGATCAAAACTTTCAATGGCAGCCACTGTCGCACCTGGATTAGTACCTTTACTATCATTAACCCAGAGCACTCCAGCATTTTCAGTGACTATCTGACAACGGTGTGGCAGACCTTTAAAACTACGTAATACAGACAGCACGCTATTCATATCACGTATATAAGGCTTAACTAAGGCCAAAGCAGCAAGCACATTTAACTCACCCATCATCCCTGGTAATGTTAGTTCAGTTGCAGCAATTAAGGCTTCATCCGATTGCATAATCCAGCGCTGCTGATGACGAAGTGCAATTGTAAATTCAGTATTCTGCTGCTGCTCAACACCGAAATGCACAACACCTTTCTCATGAGAATGCATCTCCATCGCATAATCTTGCGCATAGACACCATAGCTCGCTCGCTGATAGATGCGATCTTTCACTTCTCGATAAGAGTCTAGTGAGCTATGCCTATCCATATGATCGTCACTGATATTGAGGACAGTGGCCGCTACAGGTGCAAGTGATGGACAGGTTTCTAACTGGAAGCTTGATAGCTCCAGCACATACATTTCAGTCTCTTTTTGTTGCAGCAGATCAAGCACAGGCGTACCAATATTGCCTCCCATACAGACCTTAATACCTTGGCTAGATAACAACTCAGTCACTAAACTAGTGACTGTGGATTTACCATTTGAACCTGTAATCGCTATATAGGGCTTCTTACAGGCTTGAGCAAACAACTCAACATCACCAATCAGCGTTACACCCTGAGCCACTGCTTTTGCAATTGATGGCTGCTGTGGTGAAATGCCTGGGCTCAGCACAATCACATCACATTGCTCTAACCACTCTTGCTGAAAGCCACCAAAGTGGATAGCTGTTGCTGGCAGCAGTGATTTAATTTCCGCTGCATTAGGTGGAATCTGTCGTGAATCCATCAGCCGCACTGCAAGTCCCTGTGCTAATAAATAGCGCAGAGCTGAGTATCCAGAGATACCACTGCCAACAATGACAAACTGTCGATTATCCACTTGCATGAGTTGCTGCGTTTGCATCCTCTTTAATTAACGAATTTTTAATGTTGCTAGGCCGATTAATACTAAAATTACGGTGACAATCCAAAAGCGAACAATCACTCTTGGCTCTGGCCAGCCTAATAACTCAAAATGATGATGCAGGGGTGCCATGCGGAAGATGCGCTTACCCGTGAGCTTGAAGGAAACCACCTGCATCATTACTGAGACAGTCTCTGCGACAAAGACACCACCCATAATAAAAAGCACAACCTCTTGCCGCACCAGCACAGTAACCACACCAAGAGCAGCACCTAAGGCCAAGGCACCAATATCACCCATAAAAACCTGTGCTGGATAAGTGTTAAACCATAGAAAACCAAGGCCGGCACCGACCAGCGCGGCACAGAAAATAACGAGTTCAGCTGCCAATGGAATATGTGGAATGACTAAGTATTCTGAGAAGTCAGCATGCCCACTCAGGTAGGCGAAAATACCCAGTGCTCCGGCCACTAAGATGGTTGGCATAATAGCTAACCCATCCAAACCATCAGTCAAATTCACGGCGTTACTAGAGCCAACAATTACCAGATAGCTAAGCAGGATGAACCATGGGCCTAGATCAATAATGATGTTTTTAAACAGCGGTAGATAAAAATTAGTCTCAGCAGATAGCTCTGCACTATTAAAAATAAACCAACTAATAACTAGGGCGACTAAAGACTGTAGTGCATACTTATAACGAGCGGAGAGACCTGCACTGTTACTATGAATTAGTTTCTTAATATCATCGATCGCACCAATCACACCAAAACCAAAGGTACAGGCACAGACTATCCATACATAACGATTACTCAAATCACTCCATAGCAAGGTAGTGAGTAAGACACTGAAAAGAATAAAGAGCCCACCCATAGTCGGTGTACCCTCCTTAACCAAGTGACTTTGTGGGCCATCATCACGAATAGACTGTCGCATTTGATATTTATTGAATTGGCGAATCATGTAAGGACCAGTAAGCAAACATAGAATCAAGGCCGTCAAGACAGCCATAATTCCACGCAGAGTAAGGTAGCCAAAGACATTAAAGCCGGTGTAGTACTGCTGCAAATATTCAAAAAGTTGGACTAACATCGATGCTCCTGAGTCTCACTTACTATTTCTTCATTTGAGACAATCAAGCCACTAACAATTTTTTCCATCGCCATAGACCGAGAGCCTTTGACAAGAATATGAACAGTGTCATCTTGTCGCTTGCTTAAATCCTGCAGCAGACATGAAAGTAGATCTGCATGACAAGGAAAATGTTCAGCAGCAGCACCAAAACCAGCCACGGTCTGTCGACTGAGCTCACCCAAGGCATAGATCTTTTCAATATTCTTTAATTTGGCGAACTCACCTATAGAGCGATGCAGTTCAGCGCCGGAACCACCCAGCTCTCCCATATCGCCTAGAATGAGATAAGTGCTTCCCGATGTAGCAGCCAGCACTTCAATTGCCGCCTTAACGCTTGCTGGGTTAGCATTATAACTATCATCAAAAACAGTCTCACCATGACGGCCTCTCTTTATTTGCAAGCGACCTGTTATTGCTTGCAATGCAACTAAACCATCATGAATAGCATCAGCTGTAGCACCCATTGCTGCACAGGCAGCAGCAGCAGCGGCAGCATTACAGGCATTGTGTTGCCCTTGCAGCGAAAGTGGAATATTCAATTCATATTCGGGTGCCTGTAATTGCAAAGTATTATCAGCTAACCATCGCGCTGAATAATCCGCTTTTTCTATGCAACCAAAACTAATTACTCTGCGTTTATCAGCACGTTCACACCACTGCTGAAAATAAACATCGTCGGCGTTGAGAATGGCAACACCCTCAGTGCTTAAGCCATCAATAATTTCACCCTTAGCCTGCGCTACACCATCAAGTGAACCAAAACCTTGCAGATGTGCTGGACCGGCATTGGTTATCACACTGACATCAGCAAGAGTCAGCTCACTGAGTTGTGCAATTTCATTCTTATGATTGGCACCGAGCTCGATAACAGCATGAGCATGTTCATGACGCAGCTTTAACAAACTCAGGGGCACACCAATATGATTATTGAGATTCCCTTCAGTCGCAGACACTGGCCCCATCTGCGCTAGGATGCTGGCACACATCTGTTTCACCGTTGTCTTACCGTTACTGCCAGTGATGCTAAGCATCTTCAATGTCAATTGCTGACGCCAGGCTAGTGCCCAGCGTGAAAGACCCTGCAAAGTATTCTCAACGTGTAAGCTAGGCAGGCTAGTTGATGTTGCTTGATGCACCATCACTGCTCGCGCCTCTCGCTCTAACTCAGGGCTTATAAAATCATGTGCATCGAAGTGTTCACCTTTTAATGCAACAAACAAATCACCCGCCTGCAGACTACGGCTATCAATACTGACGCCTGTTATTGAAACGTCTTGCCCCTGCCACTGCGCATTTGTCATAGCAGCAACCTCACTAAGCTGTAGCCATTCAGACATCACCCCTCCTATTGAGAAGATCAATCGCCACCAAAACATCATCAAAAGGAAATTTCTGCTCACCTATCTGTTGTTCTGACTCATGCCCCTTACCTGCAATCAAGATGACATCCGCCGTAGTACTTCGATTAATCGCCTCAGCAATCGCTAGCTCCCTATCTAAGATCACTCTGATATTTTTTTGTTCAGTAGCAGTTTTTTGCGCACCCATTAATATTTCAGTCGCAATTAATGCAGGGGCTTCACTTCGTGGATTATCGCTGGTGATAATAATTTCATCGGCATACCTTGCTGCAAGCTCACCCATGACTGGGCGCTTTGCTTTATCGCGCTCACCACCACAACCAAAGACACAGATTAAGCGTCCTGAGTAATGCACACGAACAGCTGCAATTGCGGCAGTCAAAGCATTTGCAGTGTGGGCGAAATCAACAACGACATGCCTTTTCTCTGATGGCACAACTTGCATGCGCCCAGGCACAGGCAATAATTTCTCTAATGCTGATTTAATCTGCTCACCATGAAAGCCTTGGGCAAAGAGTGTTGCCGCCACAGCAAGTAAATTACTAACGTTGAATGGACCAAGTAGCTTGCTATGAATAGTGAGACTATCAGCTGCAAGATGCAGATTCAGATCGACACCGTCAGCGCTATACTGAATTGCACTGGCGTAGACATCAGCCTCTGTTTGCGTCATTGAATACTGAACTAACTTTGCCTTCTGCTGCCATGATCGTGACCATCCTTGTGCAACGGCATCATCCTTATTAATAACGGCATACTCTGCGTTGCCATCAAAGAATAGCTTTGCCTTGGCGGCAATATAATCTTCTTCTGTCTGGTGATAGTCGAAATGGTCTTGACTAATATTCGTCAAGATTGCCACATTAATTTTCAAGCCTTGCAAACGCCCCTGCGCCAAGGCATGTGATGAGGCTTCTATCGCAACCTGCTGACAACCCTCTGCAACTAGCTGCGAAAACTCACGAGCTAAACGCGCTGGCGGTGGTGTTGTATGCGTTGCCAAGTTCAGCTGAGAAAGACGACCATAACCTAAGGTACCAATCACGCCACAATCTTCGCCCAAGCTATTCAGAGCCTGTGCTAAAAGATGACTGACTGAGCTTTTGCCATCTGTACCCGTAACGGCATTAACGTATAAGTCTTGAGACGAACAACCATAGAATCGATTAACCAGCTCAAGGACATGCTCACTTAGCGCCGCCACCTCAATAGTAGGCACTGAGGAATTCAAACACTCAACATCAATCACTGCTGCTGTCTCCCAAACTATTGCAACAGCACCACGAGCAATGGCATCTTCCTGATAACTCAAACCATGGCTTGCACCATTAGCAGTTGCCAGAAACACATCACCCTGTTTCGTATCCCCGCTATACTGACTAATCCCATAAATCTCAACATCATCATCTGCTGTGATAGATGCTAAGCCGATTAATAAATCAGATAGAAACTGCGGACTCTGCTGTGTTGTTGCCATCATCATTGAGCCCTCGATAAGAACAGAGAAGAGTCAACGTCTAGAATTCGATCAGGTCGCACATTGCGCAGTCGTAATACGGTTTCAGCAACCCTTGCAAATACTGGCCCAGCGACTACACCACCGTAGTAACCACCCACAGTCGGCTGATCAATCATCACAACAATAACAACTTCAGGCTGGGTTGCAGGTGCCATACCAGCGAATAAAGCAATATGCTGATCCTTCGCATATTTACCATTACTTAGCTTACGTGAAGTCCCTGTCTTGCCTGCTGCACTGAAGACCTGCAACCTTGCCTGCCTTGCGGTACCATCAACTGAGACTACTTTGCGTAACATTTGGCGGATTTGTTGTGTCGTCTTTGCACTTAAAACACGTGTGCCACCGACCTCACTATCACCATGAACAAAACTGACTTCTGCTAACACTCCATCATTCGCTAACACGCCATAAGCACGCGCTAACTGTAAGGTGGTAACTGACATCCCATAGCCAAAGGCCAGCGTTACGCGTTGCCCTTTATTCCAGTCAATATAATTTTTCAATACTCCAGACTGTTCGCCCAGCAGTCCTGAACCAGAGGTTTGTCCAAAACCGATGTTTGCATAAATCCTCCAGAGATCTTCCTCAGGTGTGCCTAAGGCCACCTTAACGGAACCGACATTACTAGACTTTGCTAAAACCGTAGTCATATCAATGATGCCAAGATTATTCTTATCACGTACGGTTGTGCTACCTACTTTTAGAATCCCTGGACTGGTATCAATCATACTCGCCATCTTATAGTGGCCACCCTCAAAAGCGGCTGCCATAACAAAAGGCTTAGCCGTCGATCCGGGTTCAAAAACATCGGCGATGGCGCGGTTACGAATCAATTGATCAATTGAACTCGCACCCACATTATTTCGATTATTAGGGTTAAGTCCCGGGTAGTTAGCAATAGCTAAAATCTCACCATTAGCTGGGTCCAAAACCACAACTGAACCTGTCCGTGCCTGATGCTTTAGTACTGCATTCTTTAACTCACGATAAGCGACATATTGAATTCGCTTGTCTAATGACAGGCTGAGATCCTTACCTAGCTTGGGTGGTAACATCTGCCCGATATCAGCAACCACACGACCGCGCTTATCTTTAGCCACTTTTTTCTTACCTGCGGCACCACCTAACCAAGACTCATAAACTTTTTCCAAGCCTTCAACACCCGCATCATCACTATTGGTTAGCCCAATAAGATGGGCTGCCATTTCACCACCCGGATAATAACGTCGATACTCACGCTCAATCCTAAATCCTGTGTTGCGCATGCCCTTCAATCGTTGTGCAGTTTCTGGCAACACATGACGTTTAATAGAGAGATAACGTTTTTGCTTTCGCTGTTCAATTTTCTGCTTGAGTTTAGATACCGAGACGCCAAGAGTTTCAGCAACAAACTGAATACTCTTAGGGTGTTGCCAGCTGATTTGAGGATCAGCAATAACCCTATATATCGGTGTACTGATCGCCAGGGGTTGACCGTTACGGTCATAAATCGCACCGCGATGTGCGGAGATCTCCATGCTACGCACATAGAGGTTATTACCTTTTGCATGCAAGAAATCAGCTTCTATCAATTGTAGATAGCAGGCTCTTGCAAACAGCCCGATAAAAGCCAAAGCAATCATACTTAAGGCAAAAACTCTGCGCGTAGTAAACTGTTCTTGTTTCGCCATAACTTAAGGCAGCTCCATAACGCGCATATCATCACGTCTGATGATATGCATGCTAAGACGCTCACGCGCAACTTTTTCAATACGTCCTTGACCGGCCCAAGTACTCTCTTCTAAGAGCAACCGCTCCCATTCTGTTTCTAAGGCAGCACCGCGCTCTTGCAGCTGCTGTAGCTCAAAGAAATGTCGCCGTTGTAAATGTTTACTATAAGCAACAGCAGAGGCGCTGCTCACGGTTAAAATATAAACCATAAACCAGAGCAGCGCCTTCATGGCATGACCTTCTCAGCAATGCGTAAGCGTCCACTGCGTGCTCTTGGGTTCTCCTCACATTCAGCTTCACTCGGTCTAACTAACTTCCCTATTGATTTCAAATAAGGTGTGGTTTGCTCGATAACCGGCAAATGTTTGGGGGTATGACTGACTCGGGTATCACGTATGAATCGCTTCACAATACGATCTTCCAAGGAGTGAAAACTGATGACGGCAAGTCGCCCACCGACAGCGAGCAGATTAAAGGCATCATCCAAGCCCTGCATCAGGTCATCTAGTTCTTGATTGATATGAATACGAATAGCTTGAAATGTTCGGGTCGCAGGATGCACCCCTTTATACTGCGGTGAATAGCAGCCACGCACGATTTCAGACAATTGCTGAGTGGTCTCTAGGACCTTATTGGAACGATATTGAATGATCTTAGTGGCAATCATTTTAGCCAGCTTTTCCTCTCCAAAATCTCGTAAGACACGAATGAGGTCAGCCTTTTCCACCCGAGCTAACCACGCTGCTGCCGTTTCGCCAGCCGCTGTATTCATGCGCATATCAAGCGGTCCATTACGACTAAAACTAAAGCCTCGCTCTGCCACATCGAGTTGCGGCGAAGACACACCTAAATCCAACATAACGCCATCCACTCTGCTGAACAGGTCCTGCTCTGTACCTAATCTCGCCATATTGGCAAATGAGTCATGGCGCAGCTGCAGACGCTGGTCACCAGCGAAATTTTTTTTCGCCGCTTCGATCGCAGTTGTATCCTTATCAAAAACGATCAGGCTTCCCTCTGCTGACAATGCATCAAGCAAACAGGCACTATGCCCACCGCGACCAAACGTGCCGTCGATATAACAGCCATCAGCATTGATTTTCAGTGCTTCCAGCGTCTCGGCCAATAGCACGGG
>JAQWYM010000014.1 GCA_029253965.1 Gammaproteobacteria bacterium | reverse complement strand
CCCTAAACTTCGTAAGCTCTTGGACTAAGATCGCTGAAGGCTTCTTGATATCTAGGCTTAAGTTAGCATGCCTTTGTCTTTGATGAATTGCATGATTTCGGCTAAACCTTCTTCCTTTTTTAGATTGCTAAATAGAAAGGGTCTTTCACCGCGCATTTTCTTGGCGTCTCTCTGCATGACCTCTAACGATGCGCCTACCAATGGTGCCAGATCTGTTTTATTGATGATCAGTAGATCAGATTTGGTAATTCCAGGACCACCTTTACGTGGTATTTTATCGCCTGCTGAGACGTCAATGACATAAATAGTTAAGTCTGACAGCTCTGGACTAAAGGTTGCACTTAAGTTGTCGCCGCCACTTTCAATAAAGACGAAGTCTAGGTTTTTAAACTTACTGCAGAGCTCATCAACTGCCAATAGATTCATTGAGGCATCTTCACGGATCGCAGTATGTGGGCAGCCACCGGTCTCGACGCCAATAATCCGCTCTTCTTCCAAGGCCTTATTATTAATAAGGAACTGGGCATCTTCTTTCGTATAGATGTCATTCGTGACGGCAGCTATCTCATAGTCATCCCGCATATTCATACATAATGCTCGTAGTAATGCAGTTTTTCCTGATCCAACTGGACCACCAACACCGATTCGTAAGACTTGTTTTTGCATTGCTAATATTCCTTTTGTCTGGAGAGTTATGACCGAAATAATCGGCTATATTGTTCTTCGTGCTGCATGCTTGCGAATACTAATCCGGGGCAACTGGCACCAATATTGTGGTCTTCTATGTCTAAGCTTGCTGTAATAACGTCATCTATCAAGGGGATCAGTTGCTGTAATACATACTGACCAGCTGTCTGCCCTAAAGGGATCAGCTTTATGGCAACACTGACTTGATTTTCCAGCCAAGCCCAAAGTAACCCATGGAGCGCGGCTTGTTCATCTATATGCCATTCAACGCAGGCAAGGCTGAAGATCGTGGCGAAACTACATTCTTGATCTTGCCATGCGATAACCTGGGTCAGGCCCTGATTCTTCAATAATCGAACTAGAGCCATACCTAGTTGACTGTCTTCAAGACGTAATTCACGAGTTTCTCGACTGGCTAATAAGTAAGCGTTCCAATAATGTTGCTGGTCTAGATCAGCAGCCTGATGCGCTCGGTATAGTCGCAAAAATAGCGGCAATTCTTGATATAAAAAGCTTTGCTGTAAAACTATTGTGAGCCATTGCATGAGATCTTTTTCATTCTCTATGATGCCCTGCTCACAGGCAGACTCTAGACCCTGTGAATAGGCATAAGCACCAACCGGTAAGGCTGGGCTGCTCAGTCGTAAGAGCTGTAAAAGAGCGCTAGAACTAGTGTGCATGAGAGCTATGATAGGCTCCTGATTCTGGCTCAAAAGGAGCCAGTTCATGGATTAATTCGATGCCGAAGGCGACTACCATCTCATCTAACACATGATCTTGTAGATAGCGTGCAAAGGTAGGTTGTATTTCTATCGGTACATGACGATTGCCTAAATGGTAACAGCAGCGTGATAGTAGGACTGGGTCGCTACTCTTTAAGGTACTGACCGCCTCGTCAGCGGCAATGATACGTATAGTTTCATCAGTTTCAGCCTGCAGAATATCTCCACCACGTAGGATGATGCCTCTGGGTAAAAATAAGCCCACTTCTTGACCGTTATCCAGTCGTGTTTTTAGGCGTGCTTTTTGTCTTGATTCAAAGGCCAATGTCAGGCTTAAAGCTGTGTCACTGAATGCATTGTCAGTGCTGATACTGGCGGCAGTATAATGTTTAGAGAGAGTGAGCATATTTGACCCTATTAGAATAAAAAGTAACGTTGTGCCAGTGCAACTTCAGTCGCGGGTTCACAGACTAAAAGCTGACCATCGGCACGGACTTGATAGTTTTGTGGATCGACTTCGATATGGGGTTGATAAGTATTATGGATTAAATCCGCCTTACGAATACTGCGTGTATTGCTGACTGCGATACACTGTTTATTCAGACCTAATTGCTTTGCAATATCCGCTTCCAGAGCCGCTTGCGAAACAAAAGTGAAGCTAGTGGCATGATTGGCGCCAGCATAGGCACCAAACATAGGCCGATAATGCACTGGCTGCGGTGTTGGAATGGAGGCATTAGGATCACCCATAGGTGCCGCTGCAATCATGCCTGCCTTCAAGATTAAAGCTGGCTTGGCACCAAAAAACATGGGGTCCCATAAAACTAGATCAGCCAGCTTACCAACTTCTACTGAACC
>JAQWYM010000084.1 GCA_029253965.1 Gammaproteobacteria bacterium | reverse complement strand
GGAACTAGACGCCTGTAAATATGACCGCAATTCAGATCAGAGGGGCGCGAACCCACAACCTAAAAAATATAGACATTGATCTCCCGCGCGATCAACTCATCGTGATTACAGGGCTATCTGGCTCTGGCAAATCATCACTGGCATTCGATACTATTTTTGCCGAAGGCCAACGCCGCTATGTGGAGTCTTTATCGGCTTATGCTAGACAGTTTTTAGCGCGCATGGAAAAGCCTGATGTCGACACCATCGAGGGCTTATCACCGGCTATCTCGATTGAACAAAAATCGACCTCGCATAACCCAAGGTCGACTGTCGGTACCATTACTGAGATCTATGACTATCTTCGTTTGCTGTATGCCCGCGTAGGTTCGCCTATGTGCCCTACGCATGACTTGGCTTTGAATGCCCAGACTATTAGCCAGATGGTTGATCAGGTCATGAAAATGCCTACTGATAGTCGCCTAATGCTTTTAGCACCCGTGGTGCAAAATCGAAAAGGTGAGCATATCCAGCTGTTACAGCAAATGCATGCCCAGGGTTTCTTACGTGCACGCATTGACGGTGAAGTCTATGAACTGGATGTGCCACCAAAACTTGACCTGCGCAAGAAACATACGATTGAAGTGGTGATTGATCGCTTCAAGGTAAAACCTGATATTGAACAGCGTTTAGCTGAATCCTTCGAGATGGCCTTGAAGCTTGCTGATGATATTGCTGAGATCGCCTTCATTGACGACCCCAAGGCTGAGTCAGTCGTCTTCTCAGCGCGTTTCGCCTGCCCGAAGTGTGGCTACAGCGTGACAGAGTTAGAGCCTCGCCTGTTCTCATTCAACAACCCAATTGGTGCTTGTTCGAGCTGTGATGGTCTTGGCATAGAAGAATACTTTGAATCAGAATTAATCGTGGCCTCACCAAACTTGAGCTGTGCGGGTGGTGCCATACGCGGTTGGGATAGACGTAACGCTCATTATTCGCAGATGCTTGCCTCCTTAGCCGAGCATTACTCATTTGATGTCGAAACTCCCTTCGAAGAATTACAGAAGTCTGCTCAGGACATTATTCTCTATGGTAGTGGCGATGAGCTGATTGAGTTTAGTCACATCAATGAACATGGCAAAACCAGCAAGCGCTCACATACCTTTGAAGGCATTATTCCGATCATGCAACGGCGCTACCGTGAAACAGATTCAAGTATGGTGCGTGATGAGCTAAGTAAGTATTTAGCTCAGCAGAAGTGTTTAGGCTGTTCCGGTGAGCGCTTAAATGAAGCGGCTAGGAATGTCTTTATTTGTGGACGTAACCTACCCTCTATTACGCGCATTTCAATTAGAGAAGCCTTACATTTCTTTGACACCCTAGAGTTAGAAGGACAGGCAGCTAAAGTTGGCGATAAAATCATCAAGGAAGTCCGAGCACGTCTCTCCTTTCTGGTCGATGTGGGGCTGGATTATCTTAGCCTCGAGCGAAGTGCAGACACTCTCTCTGGTGGTGAAGCTCAGCGCATACGTTTGGCCTCTCAGATTGGTTCTGGTCTGGTCGGTGTTATGTATGTTCTGGATGAACCTTCTATCGGTCTGCACCAACGTGATAACCAACGACTGATTACTACTTTAGTCCGTTTACGTGATCTTGGTAACACCGTTATTGTCGTCGAGCATGACGAAGAAGCCATTCGAGCAGCCGATTATGTTGTTGATATCGGCCCGGGTGCCGGCATTCATGGGGGGGAAATTATTTCTGCTGGAAAGCCTGAATACGTTGCTCAAGATGAAAACTCTTTGACTGGAAAATATCTATCAGGCGTCCTTAAGATTGATGTACCAGAGCATCGCCATCCCGTGGATGAAAGCAGGATGTTAAGTATTCGGGGTGCAAGCGGAAATAATTTAAACGATGTAGATGCTGATTTTCCACTAGGTTTATTTGTTGCCGTAACGGGTGTCTCAGGCTCCGGTAAATCAACCTTAGTTAACAACACTCTATATGCCGCGCTCGCTCGAAAACTGAATAAATCGAGTATTTATTGTGAACCTTATCGAGAAATTAACGGCTTAGAACATATCGATAAGATTGTAGATATTGATCAAAGCCCGATTGGTCGTACGCCTCGATCCAACCCGGCAACCTACACCGGTTTGTTTACACCCATTCGTGACTTATTCGCAGGAACACAAGAATCTAGGGCCCGTGGTTATACACCGGGACGATTCAGTTTTAATGTTAAAGGGGGTCGCTGTGAATCCTGTCAGGGAGATGGTGTTATACGTGTTGAAATGCACTTCTTACCCGATGTCTACGTCCCATGTGAAATGTGTAAGAGCAAACGCTATAACCGCGAGACACTGGAGATACTTTACAAAGGCAAGAACATCTACGATGTCTTACAAATGACAATAGAAGATGCAGTCGTCTTTTTTAATGCAGTACCATCAATAAAGCGAAAACTAGAAACCTTATGTTCGGTAGGTTTAACCTATATTACATTAGGACAAAGTGCGACAACCCTCTCAGGTGGTGAAGCACAACGTGTGAAGCTATCTCGTGAACTCTCAAAGAGAGATACTGGAAAAACACTTTATATTCTAGATGAGCCGACGACAGGACTGCATTTTGATGATGTCGCTCAGTTACTCGGAGTACTGCATAAATTACGTGATCAGGGTAACAGTGTGATCGTAATTGAACACAACTTGGATGTCGTTAAGACGGCTGACTGGATGATTGATCTTGGCCCTGAGGGTGGCTCAGGTGGTGGTGATATTGTCGCTACAGGAACACCTGAAGACGTCAGTAACAATGCAAGATCACACACTGGTAGTTACTTAAAGGAGCTACTGTCCTAGCTGATCAAGTATTACAAGAGTAAAAAATAGACATAAAAAAAGCCAGATCTAGTCTGGCTTTTTTTATAACAGAATAAACGCCAGGTTTACTCTGGACGATCAACCAACTCAACCAAGGCCATAGGCGCTTTGTCACCAGTTCGCAGACCACATTTAAGGATGCGTAAGTAACCACCAGGACGAGCCTTGTAACGTGGGCCAAGATCAACAAAGAGTTTAGCTACAGCAGCATCATCGCGTAAGCGAGCAAAGACTAGACGACGCTTAGCAACACAATCAATTTTAGCATGTGTAATTAATGGTTCGATCACACGACGCAGTTCTTTTGCTTTAGGCAAAGTAGTTCGGATCACTTCATGTTCAACTAATGAAACGGCCATGTTACGAAACATCGCATTACGATGAGCGTCTGTCCGGTTTAATTTTCTTCCTGCATATCTATGTCGCATAACTATTACCTAATAAATCTTTAAATAAGGGGCTTACGCTCTTCTTTCATTTGAGCTGGAGGCCAATTCTCTAGGCGCATACCTAACGATAGACCATGCGAACCCAATACGTCTTTAATTTCAGTTAGTGACTTCTTACCTAAGTTCGGAGTCTTTAGTAATTCAACTTCTGTGCGTTGAATGAGGTCACCAATGTAATAAATATTCTCTGCTTTTAAGCAATTAGCTGAGCGAACTGTCAATTCTAGGTCGTCAACTGGACGTAATAGAATTGGATCAATTTCAGCTTCAACCCATGCCGCTTCTTCCTGTTCACTACCTTCAAGTTCAACAAAGACAGTTAACTGCTGTTGTAAAATACCGGCAGCTTTACGAACAGTCTCTTCAGGATCAACAGTACCATCTGTCTCAAGTTCAAGGATGAGCTTATCAAGGTTAGTACGTTGTTCAACACGTGCGCTTTCAACACTATAAGAAACACGACGAACTGGACTAAAACTAGCATCTAATAATAGCGATCCAATTGGGCGCTCTTCATCAGTACGACGTTGTGATGCAGGAACGTAACCACGACCAGTAGCCACTTTCATAGTCATACTTAATGAGCCATCAGATGTGACATTAGCAATCACATGTTCTGGATTAATAATCTCTACATCAGCATCCGCTTGAATATCAGCAGCAGTGACTATACCGGGTCCTACTTTATTAATGACCAAGTTAGCTTCGGTCTTATTATGTAGAACAACAGCAAGGCCTTTAAGATTCAATAAGATATCTACGACATCTTCATGAACACCTTCAATTGCAGTGTACTCATGTAGCACACCTTCAATTTGCACTTCAACAACAGCACTGCCTTGAATAGACGATAACAGGATGCGACGAAGCGCATTTCCTAGAGTATGGCCAAAACCACGTTCTAAGGGTTCTAAAACAATTTTTGCGTTGCGTGGGCTAATGACATTAACGTCAACTAACCTTGGCTTTAATAGCTCATTTGAACTAGACACTATGCGTACCTCTCAGACTGGGGTTACTTCGAGTAAAGCTCGACGACAAGTTGCTCATTGATATCAGCAGATAAATCAGTGCGTTCAGGAACCATTTTAAAGGTTGCTTTCATCTGCTTACTATCTAGTTCTATCCAATGAGGTAGACCGAACTGCTCGGCTGTACTCAAAGAGTCTTGAATTCGTAGCTGCTTACGTGACTTTTCACGAACAGAAATCACATCAGAAGCTTTAACTTGATATGAAGGAATATTAACAATAGAGCCATTCACTTCAATTGCTTTATGACTAACAAGCTGACGACACTCTGCACGAGTAACACCAAAGCCCATACGATAAACAACATTATCGAGTCGGCATTCTAATAGTGCTAAGAGGTTTTCACCTGTTGAGCCTTTTTGATTCGATGCTTTTTTAAAGTAATTACGGAATTGACGCTCAAGTACACCGTAAGTACGACGTAGCTTTTGCTTTTCACGTAACTGTAAACCGTAATCAGATAGACGTGTGCGTTTGTCACCGTGCTGACCTGGTGGCTTATCTGCTTTACACTTTGAATCTAATGGACGCGCACGACTTTTGAGGAACAAATCTGTTCCTTCACGGCGCATTAACTTACATTTTGGTCCTAGGTATCTTGCCATATCTAACTACACTCTTCTGCGCTTAGGTGGGCGACAGCCGTTATGAGGAATAGGG
>JAQWYM010000059.1 GCA_029253965.1 Gammaproteobacteria bacterium | reverse complement strand
AGTGGTCGGCGCCGGTGGCGCTGGATTGCGTGCGACCCTAGGTATGGCCGCGAGCGGTCTATCTACCGCATGTATTACTAAAGTCTTCCCAACGCGAAGTCACACCGTTGCCGCCCAGGGTGGCATGAGTGCCTCATTGGGTAACATGGGTGACGATGATTGGCGCTGGCATATGTATGACACAGTCAAAGGTTCTGATTGGTTAGGTGACCAAGATGCCATTGAGTACATGTGTCGTGAAGCCGTTCCTGCCATTGTTGAGCTAGAACACTACGGTGTTCCTTTCTCACGTACTGATGATGGTAAAATTTACCAACGCCCGTTTGGTGGAATGACCACTCATTATGGTGAAGGTATCGCACAGCGTACCTGTGCTGCAGCTGACCGCACCGGTCATGCCATCCTGCACACACTCTATCAACAGTCTTTAAAACACAATGCTGAGTTCTTTATTGAGTATTTCGCATTGGATTTACTGATGGCCGAAGATGGCAGCTGTTGTGGTGTTATGGCGATTGATCTCGCCACCGGTAAACTACATCGCTTCCGTGGTCATGAAGTACTACTGGCGACAGGCGGTTATGGTCGTACTTATTTCTCATGTACCTCAGCACATACCTGTACCGGTGACGGTAATGCTATGGCATTACGCGCCGGTCTACCGCTACAAGATATGGAGTTTGTCCAATTTCATCCTACCGGTATCTATGGCTCAGGCTGTTTAATTACTGAGGGCTCACGAGGCGAGGGTGGGTATCTAACTAATTCTAATGGCGAACGCTTCATGGAGCGCTATGCGCCTAATGCAAAGGACTTAGCTTCACGTGATGTCGTTAGTCGCTCTATGACAATGGAAATCAATGAAGGGCGGGGTGTTGGTGCTGAGGGTGATCATATTCATCTTCATCTAGAACACTTAGGTGCTGATGTCATTGCTGAGCGTCTTCCAGGTATTGCTGAGAGCGCGCGCATCTTTGCAGACATTGATGTGAATAAAGACCCAATTCCGGTCATTCCTACGGTGCATTACAACATGGGTGGAGTGCCAACAAATTACCACGGTGAAGTGGTTAATTTGGTTGATGGTAACCCAGACCATGTCGTTCCCGGCTTGATGGCTATCGGAGAAGCAGCCTGTGTCTCAGTTCATGGTGCAAACCGTTTAGGTTCAAACTCACTGCTGGATTTGATCGTATTTGGTAGAGCCGCGGCGAAGCGAGCTACCGAATTAGTAAAAGCAGACACCACACATCGATCATTACCTGATCATGTCACCGATAAGGTGCTAGATCGTTTTGACGGTATTAGATTTGCTAGTGGTGATACCAGCACCGCTGAGATTCGCTTAGAGCTTCAGAAGACTATGCAATCACATGCCGCTGTTTTCCGTACGGGTGACTCTTTGAGAACAGGTATGGATAAAGTGAATGCACTTAATGCTAACTTCTCAAATGTTAGTGTTGCAGATAAATCAATGATCTGGAATACAGATTTGATTGAAACACTAGAGCTTTCTAATCTACTACCACAGGCGGTTGCGACAGTGGCATCGGCACTGAATCGTGAAGAAAGTCGAGGTGCACATGCACGTGACGACTTCCAAGACCGTGATGATGAGAAATGGATGAAGCACTCACTGGCTAACGTTTCAGCTACTGGTGAGGTGAAAATGGAATACCGCCCAGTGCACATGACTACCATGAGTGACGAAGTTGAAGTGTTCCCACCAAAAGCTCGCGTTTACTAGTCGCGCAAGGATATTAAGGAGTTATTGAATGGCACAGTTTAATCTTCCAGCAAACTCGATAGTTAAAAAGGGCAAGGATTTTCCAGCCCCAGCCGGCGCGACCAATGTGAAGCGCTTCAAAATCTATCGTTATGACCCAGACAGTGGCAGTAATCCACGTGTTGACACCTATCATCTTGACCTCGATAGCTGTGGCCCAATGGTCTTAGACGCGCTGATTAAAATTAAGAGCGAGATTGATCCGACACTGACTTTCAGACGTTCATGTCGTGAAGGGATTTGTGGTTCGTGTTCTATGAATATTGATGGCGGTAATACATTAGCCTGTATTAAAGCGATTTCTGACGTCAAAGGTGATGTAAAAGTCTACCCACTACCACACATGGAAGTGATTAAAGATCTAGTCCCTGATATGACTAACTTTTATGCGCAATACGCATCAGTAAAACCTTGGATACAATCAGACACACCTCCACCACCAGATCGTGAACGCCTGCAATCAAAGGAAGATCGTGAGCAATTAGAAGGCTTAGAAGAGTGTATTCTGTGTGCCTGTTGTTCAACCAGCTGTCCCTCTTATTGGTGGAACAGTGATCGTTACTTAGGTCCAGCCGCTTTATTAAGCGCGTATCGTTGGATTGCAGACAGTCGTGACGAAGCAACTGGAGAGCGTTTGGACGAATTAGAAGATCCGTTCAAATTATACCGTTGTCATACGATTATGAACTGTACTAATTCATGCCCGAAAGGTTTGAATCCTGCAAAGGCGATTACTGAAATCAAGAAATTAATCGTTCAGCGTAAAAACTAAATGTCGACTGAGAATACGCCAGCACTCGCAAAACTACGCTGGCGTTGCCGCAGAGGCACCAAAGAGCTTGATGTTTTAACGACGCGATATTTAGAGTCGTTCTATCCCCACGCTACAGAAGCTGAGCAGCGTGCCTTTGAACATATGCTGACTCTGCAAGATCCTATCTTGTACGATATTCTAACTGTCTATACCAGCTTCGATGACCCGATGATTGAAGCCATTGTTCTTAAACTTAAGCCCTGATACATGTTTTACCGCTTACAACATTCAAGTCATTTCAGGCTGTTGTTGTTAGCTTATCTAGCACTAATGCTCTTTTGTATTCTTCATTTTGATTTCAGCCTGAGCGTTAAATGTGGCCTCTTATTGCTACTGGCTCTGGTTACAATCCTCGAGATATTTCAGCAACTTAAACCTTTAAATAAGCTACAGGTAGGACCGCAGTCTTTCACGGTTTACATGCCTCAGGGTGGCACTATAGAGCTTAAAAGTTTATCTGTTCGCCCCTTGTTTGCTGGAATTATTCTTTTGCGTGGTCGTCGTCATCTTGCTGACAATCAATTTTTTCGCTTATCAGGCTGGGGCTTATTAATCAGCAGTAATAGCTTGAGTGAGACTGAATATCTCCCTTTTTTACGACAGTGTATGGCACTACAAAAGCAAGAGTTAGCCAGGGTAGATGCTACTAGGAATACTTATGCGTGAGGCTCTAGATAACTCAATGATCCCCTCTCCATTGCCGAATACATTCGCTGGTTTGATGGAGGTCTATGAGGGTAACTATATTAAAATCAGGAAGTTATGCGATAATATCAACCCTAATGTAGGCCAGTATCTATCTGTTTCAACGGCTGATCTAGACCTGCATATGCAGATTACAGAGAGAAGTCGCTACACCTACACACTGATCTTAAGTTATCGTTTCAATAAAGATGACACCAGTATGCCAGCTGATTACCCGAAGTTAACAGTTCGTGTCTACCATGACGCGATGCAGGCTGAGGTGCTACCAACCAATCTAAAAGGCAGTGACAGCCGCACGCAGTTTGAAAATAAACGCTTACTGCATCGTTGGCGTGACAATCGTTTTTTATCTAAATGGTTAAGCTTTTTGCTACGCCGTGGTCATAGCTTTGACTGATGTATAAAGGCTTGTCTTAAAATATTTTGAGGTTAATACAGAACGGAATTTTCAATCAATCTAACAAAGAGTAGATGATTAATTACAAGGAGAGGATAACAATGAAACAGCTAATAAAAGTTGCTCAACAAGAACTGACTATTAATATAGAAGCAGTGGGTACGGGTAAGACAACATTGCTGATGGTGCATGGTATTCCTACCAACGCGCGTCTGTGGCGACATGTGCAAGAACATTTGAAAGAGGACTATACCTGTTTGGCAATGGATATGGTTGGCTATGGTCAATCAGATATGCCATTAGATGACTTTAAACATACCTTAACGAATCAAGCAGAAGTTATTCGTGGTGTTATTGATGCACTCGACTTAAAAGGTAAAGTCATCCTTGTTGGACATGATCATGGTGGTGGTGCCTGCCAGATTTTCGCCAGTAAATACTGCGACTATATTTCACGATTAATTTTAATTAACCCAGTGACATTCGACTATTGGCCAGTATTGGAAGTTGAAGCCTTTAATGCCTTTGTTGATGCTGATGACGCAACATTACAGATGGGATTAGGACAGGCAGCCGCTGCATTTCCTGGATTATTACGTACCGGCAGCTATGACAAAATGGCCTTCACAGATAAGAATGTGAAACAAAATTATCTACAGTTTTGGGGGCGAGGTCCAGATTTATTAGGCTTTAAAAGTTTGGTGAAAATCTGTGCTGAACCAACAAATGAAGAGACGATGAATGTTGATCACTCAAAAATAATCTGTCCTACCATGGTTTGTTGGGCGCGTCATGATGCATGGATGCCGGTAGAGGCAGGCATTCGCTTAAAGAAAGCCATTGCCGGTCCAGTTCGTTTTCAGGTGATTGAACGTGCAGGTCACTATGTGCAGGAAGATCGTCCTGATGTGGTTGCCGAATATATTAATGACTTCGTTACAGAATGGGCTGGCGTAACGATTGCTAAAGTATAAGCGGTTGCTTTGCGCTAAACGCTAATGGACTGCTAGAGAAAACGAGTTGACGAATTAATCGAGTCTACTCGTTTTTTTTTGATTAATTGCTGCCGGCAATCAGCGCAGGAGATCAAGCACCATGTCGCGTTCTTTGATAAGTTCTTTTTCTGAAGCGTGAATCATCTTCATCGAGTAGTCATCTAAGCTTAGGTCCGCAACAATTTCAAAACTGTGATCCTTACAATGAACTGGGAATGAGAAGATCAAGTCCTTGCCTACATTGTAGTAACTGCCATCAGTCATGACACCCATGCTAACCCAGCTTGAAGAATCTGTGCCTAAGGCCCAGTTACGCATATGATCGATTGCGGCTGAGGCAGCTGAAGCTGCTGATGAGGCACCACGGGCTTCAATAATCTGCGCGCCACGATGTTGTATCTTATAAATGTATTCACTGCGGTACCAGTCTTGGTCAACTAGACTGGCTGCTGCCTTACCGTCTACAGTACAGTGTTGTATATCTGGGAATTGAGTTGTCGAATGATTACCCCAGACAGTGATGTTCTTAATCACATTGGGTTTAGCTTCTAACTGTCTAGATAGCTTATTGATAGCGCGATTATGATCTAAGCGCATCATTGATGAGACCTGTGTTGGCTCAAGATTTGGTGCATTATGTAAGGTGATTAATGCATTAGTGTTAGCCGGATTACCGACCACTAAGACACGCACATCCTTGCTTGCACTTCTATCTATTGCTGCACCCTGAGGCTTAAATATTGAACCATTAGCAAGCAGCAAATCTTGTCGCTCCATACCTTTTGAACGCGGTCTTGAGCCAATCAAAAAGACATAGTCAGCATCTGCAAAGCCAGTATCTAAATCTGCTGTAGCAACGACATTATTTAATGTCGGGAAGGCGCAGTCATGAAGCTCCATAACGACACCCTCGAGTGCCCCTAGAGCAGGCTCAATCTCAATCAAATGTAAGTTTACGGGTTGCTCTGGACCAAATAGACCGCCGGAGGCAATGCGAAAAGCGATGGCATAACCGATGTTGCCAGCGGTGCCAGTTATCGCAACTGTGACTGGTTTTTTCATACTTCTCTAAGGTAAATATTCTAGACTAATCATAGCGAATTAGTGATGTTATGTCACAGGGATTTATGTTCTTTTGCTAAGTATTCCTTGGATCTCATTTCGATTAAGCGACTCACGGTTCGTTGGAACTCAAATGCAAGTTTCTTGCCTCTGTAGAGCTGGTCTACCTCTGCATGCGCTGAAATGACCAACTTCACAGAACGGTCATAGAATTCATCAATTGCTGTGATAAAGCGTCTGGCACTATCATTATTGTCGGTTAAATCAGGGAGATTTGAAATTAATACTGTATTAAAGCAGCGTGCAATCTCAATGTAGTCTGCTGCACTTCGAGGTCCATTACATAAGTCATTAAACTCAAACCAGACAACACCATCAGCACTACGTTTACTTTGAATTCGGCGATCTTCGATCTCTAGTGCCTCGTTTTCCTTACCTGCATCAGGGGCAATATGATTGAAGTTTTCTAACATCACCTGCTCAGCATTGGCATCTAATGGGTAATGATAAATGTCTGCTTGCTGTAAAAACTGCAGGCGATGATCTGTTCTACCACCGAGCTCGATGATATTGGTGTTTTGTTTAAGCAATTCGATGGCAGGGAGAAATCGCGTGCGTTGCAAACCATCTTTATAGAGTCCGTCAGGCGTGCAGTTACTGGTGGTGACTAAGGTAATGCCACTCTCAAACATAGCGGCCAAGAGTCCAGATAGCAGCATGGCATCAGCAATATCGGCGACAAAGAATTCATCCAAACAAAGTATACGTGTACGTTTACGAAAATGAGCAGCTACTAACTTCAGCGGAGCTTCTTCATTTTTGATGTTTTTTAGTCGCTGATGAATCTCATGCATGAATCGATGAAAATGCATGCGCATCTTTTTATCACTGGGTAAGCAGTCATAAAACAGATCCATGAGGTAGGTCTTACCACGGCCTACCGTGCCATAGATATAGAGGCCACGAACAGCTGTGCTCGGGCTTTCCTTGTTACTGAATAGAGACATGACACGTGAAGCAATACCGTTACTGCCTTCGTGGTGATTGATTAAGGCCTGCTCCAGCGCATGCAAATGCTCTACTACTATCATTTGAGCGGGATCGAGGTTGAACTCTTCCGATTGTAAGTCTTGTTGGTAACGAATCTTTGGCATAGGTGTTTTATAAATGTGTTGGCTGTTACTTTATGGCGGCTGGAATGTGCATAGCTTAATCTTCTAAATACTGTAGCAGCATAGATGATTTGTGCTGATATGTAGCATTTTCTACAGCTTAAACTGATTGGATAAGACGATTTTTTTCTAAGTCATTGTTTTATAGGCATAAAAATTTATGGCATAAATGCTGCATTTATTTCCTATGATGATGACACATAGTGTCATCAATTTAGTTCATAGGTGTTGTTATTCTCCATAGACTCCACTTACATTGGGCACTAATCAGTGCCCTTTTTTAAATTCAGCGCCGTTTAGCAGTTAGTATTCGCAATAAACTAATATAAAACTGTCTTCTGTTGTAGCATTATTAGACTTATATGAAAGCAGTCAATAGTTTGACTGCGGCAGCCTACTCAAATTCATGACAACAGCATAGAGTGAGTATTATGACGATCGGTCCACTAATGATTGACTTGGCAGGAACTGAAATTACTCCAAAGGAGCGTGATTGGTTACAACACTCAGCTGTCGGTGGTGTTATTTTATTTACACGTAACCTCATTGATAAGAGCCAGTTCAAGGATTTAATTGCTGAAATACATGCCATTAAATCACCACGCTTACTGGTAGCTATCGATCAAGAGGGGGGGCGTGTGCAACGATTACGCGATGGTTTTACTGCATTTCCTGCTGTCCGTAATCTGGGGCATAGCTTTGACCAAGATGCGGCAAAGGCTGTTCAGTTAAGTCATTATTTTGCTCAGCAACTCGCCTTTGAGCTGCGTGATATTGGTATTGATCTGAGCTTTGCACCAGTGCTGGATATTGATTATGGGCTGAGCACGGTCATTGGTGATCGGGCCTTTCACAGTGATATTGATGCACTCTCACGTTTGGCTATAAGCTTTCAATCAGGTTTACGTGATGGCGGTATGGAAAGTGTAGCAAAACACTTCCCTGGGCACGGTGGTGTCAAGGCAGACACACATACCGAAGTGTCGATTGATACACGTTCGGAAGCTGAAATTTGGAATGCTGATATTATTCCATTTCAACGGCTTATTGCTAACCAGTTAGCCGGTGTGATGAGTAGTCATGTGATTTATGAGGCGGTGGATAGTAAGCCGGCAAGCCTGTCTCCCATTTGGCTGCAAAAAGTTCTAAGACAGCAGCTATCTTTCCAAGGCGTTATCTTTAGTGATGATCTAAGTATGCAAGGTGCACTCTCACAGGGTTCGATAGAGCAACGCCTAGAGCAAGCTCTAGAGGCGGGCAGTGATATGTTATTAATCTGTAATCGGCCACAAGATGTTCCTGCTGCACTAGACTATTTGATTGATTATAATGTGCCGGCTTCGCAGTTGCGATTGGCACGCTACCATGGACGAAAGGCCAAAGCATTGACTGAAGAAGCGCAACAGCTTTTAAACACGTGGATAAATGACCTAGGGAAAAACGAGAGTCTATCCCTTAATCTGGAGCCTTAAGGCATGAAAGAACTCTTAGTAGACCCACTCATTAAATTTTTCAATTTTGAAGGCATCAGCTTATGGGCTTATGAAATCTTCATTATTGTTCTATTAGTTCTGACGGTCTCATTGGCAGCACGACAGGTGATTGCAAAGTTAGCAGTGCGTGCAGCAAACACCCAAAACCCTTGGGATGATGCCTTAGTGAGTGCACTAAGGACCCGCGTTAATTATCTTATTTTAATTACTGGCATCTCATTTGCGATTGAGATTGCTAATCAAGATAGTGCTGCTGATATAAATAATCTTGTTAGTATTATACGTTATGTCTTAATTATCATTACCTTGTCTTGGGGCCTCATTGTCTTTATTTCAGGCGTTCAAGATGCCAGCATTCAATTAGCCAAAGAAAATAACACGGGGGCTGATGCAACAACCATTCGAGCGGTTGCTAAATTACTGCGTACCGCAGTAATCATCACGACAGTATTGATTGTCATGCAAACGCTTGGCTTTAGTGTTTCTGGTGTTATGGCTTTTGGTGGTATTGGTGGTATAGCGATTGGTTTTGCAGCAAAAGATCTACTGGCGAACTTTTTTGGTGCCTTGACCATTTATCTTGATCGCCCCTTTAGTGAGGGTGATTGGATACGTTCCCCAGATCGTGAGATTGAAGGCATCATTGAGAACATCGGCTGGCGATTAACGGTTATTCGCAGCTTTGATAAGCGGCCTATCTATGTGCCAAATTCAGTTTTCGCTTCAATCGCAGTAGAAAACGCATCGCGCATGTCACATCGTCGCATCTATGAGAATATTGGATTACGTTATGCTGATATTAATCAGATGGAAGCCATTGTTGCGGCAGTAACAAAAATGCTACGAAGCCATAAGGAAATTGATCAAACACAAACCTTGATTGTGAACTTCACAGAGTTTAGTTCGTCTTCTGTAGATTTTATGGTCTATACCTTTACGAAGACGACCCAGTGGGTGCGTTTTCAGGAGATTAAGCAAGATGTCTTACTACAGATTGCGAATATTATTGATCAGCATGACGCTGAGATGGCCTTTCCGTCACGCTCACTCTATGTTGAAGATAATGTTACGATTCAAGCATTAGTAGCGAAAACAGCAGAGAAAACATAAATACTGGGGCAGGAGATGAGTTCAAAAGTGCCGCTGAATCAGTCACAGCTACAACAAATACGGGATGATTCTGATCTTGTCTTTTCACGTGCAGAGATAACAACTGCCGTGGGCCAAATGGCTAGGGCCGCAGATCAGTTATTGACTGGGACTGACCCCATTATTATGGCAGTAATGAATGGTGGCATGATTTTGACAGCTGAAATAAGCCTCGCATTAAAGACCTATAGTCGTATTGATTATCTGCAAGTTGCGCGTTATCAGGATAAGACTGTTGGTGGACAGCTGTACTGGCATAAGCAACCACAGTATGACTTAGCTGGAGAAACCGTGCTCTTAGTGGATGACATTTTTGATGAGGGTGAGACACTTCAGGAACTGATTGCCTATTGTCAGGCGCAGGGAGCTAAACAGATTTATACTGCGGTGCTACTATATAAAAACAAACAACAGCGTAAGCTTGATTTGATGCCTGATGTTATCGGCTTAGAAGTTGCCGATAGATTTGTTTATGGTTACGGCATGGATTATCAAGGTTACTTTAGAGACTTATCTGATATATACGCATTGAAAGAAGTATGAGCGCAAAGATCGCAATTATTGGTGGCACCGGTTTAAAATCATTTCCTGGGCTTAAAATGCTTAAGAAAGAAGTGGTACGCACCCCTTATGGCACACCTTCCGGCCCTATAAGCTATGGTGAATATGCGGACTGTGAAGTTATTTTTATTCCTCGTCATGGCTCAGCACATACTATTCCACCGCATATGATCAACTACTGTGCCAATCTTTGGGCGCTACGCGAAAAAGGGATTGAATGTATTGTTGCTGTTGCTGCTGTAGGCTCAATTAACGCTGAACTTTATCCCACTCGCATCGTTATTCCCAAACAGATAATTGACTATACCTACGCGCGTCCACATACCTTTTTTGAGCAAGACTTACAGAAGGTAAAGCACATTGATTTTTCACAGCCCTATGATGAAACGCTGCGGCAACGATTACTCGCTGCTGCTGCCCGTGTTGATCTAGATTGCTATGACGGTGGCTGTTATGCAGCAACACAGGGTCCACGACTAGAAACGGCTGCTGAGATTGATCGTTTAGAGCGTGATGGATGCGATATTGTCGGTATGACAGGTATGCCAGAAGCGGCCTTAGCCCGTGAGCTCGACATGGCTTATGCGCATTGTGCTATGTCCGTCAATTGGGCTGCGGGGCGCAGCCAAGAAGAGATTACCTTGGAGCTGATTATGCAGGCGACAAAGACTGCAACTAAGAAGGTGCAAACATTGATAGCAAGCTTACTGCAAGCCAGTTGAATAGCTCTATCAGTAGCGGCTTTTAATTCGCTAACTCTAATGTTGTCTGTTCAGGCTTAGGCGCATTAAGCGGTGTTGCTTGGACTAACATTCCAAGCATAGGATGATCGATATAATAGACTTGTCTACTGCGCATGCGATGGTGGTTTTGAATGCGAAAATCGTCTCTAGCCGGCATGCAATATAATGCTTTTTGCGCATTATTATCTTCCACCTGTTCAACCCTGAAGACAAGATCCGTATATAGATGCAGGTAACGTCCGACCTCAACCCTTAAGCTACCTTCTAATTCATGTATCACATCAGGGTTGGTATTTAGCGTGGCTAGCGCAGCTAATTGGGCAAAGCTTTTTCTTAGTAAACCGCTGTGTTCCTCATCCTCAAAATCGATAACTTGGACCGCCTCGAGAGCAATACTTAAGACCTTAGAGTGGTTACTCTTCTGTGTTTCTGAGCTGGCTTCAGATATTAATTCAGGTCTAACCTCGTCAGAGCAGCCGACATTATGTTGGTAATCGAACCCTGCCTGCACAGCGATTGATTTACTGTTACTGGCATTACTGGCGGGCTGTCGCCAAGCCATATGATGTAAGACACGATAGGCCTTGTTTTTCTCCAACTCTGCGAGTAGATCCTTTAACTGATAATCATTATGACCAAGTGGCAACCATTGAGTAAAGGCTTCAGCAGCCTCTAGTTTTGGCAGGGCAACATCAAAAGTATCATCTAAATCATTGGGTAATGAGGCAACCACAGCACTAGAAACTTCTGCTCGCAAGGCCTGCACAGGTGCTTTCATGGCGGTAATCGTCAAGCTTTGCTTTGGCTCCCTAATGAGACCGCTGGTATCGCTATTATTAGTCGCTAGCTGTTGCTCGCTGACGTCATTATCTGAGCCTATTGGCAGAGGCTCGGTGTGCGTAACATCAAGGTTATCGGCTGGCATAAATTCAGGAGGGTTGGAATCATCTTCGAGTTCACTAATATCTTTAAAAACCTGCTGCTCTGATCTCTTAAGTAAGAGGGCGCGCAAGGCCTCCAAATCAATACCCTCTGCCAGAGCAGGGATAGGCTCTATACTGGGTAACTCTTCGTAAGGCTGTTGAACTTCACTGGGTGTGAAAAAGATAATCTCAAATATATAGTCTTTTTGCGCATAAGCGTACTCACTGAAAGCAAGTAGTGTCATAGCTATGAAAAAGAATGCTCTATTCACGCAGCCTCGCGGATGGCGATGTTATTAATCAATTTGAAAATATAATCAATGCGTTGATCAACCGTATCTAGTTCTAGAGTGAAGTATAACTTCTCATTTCCGACTAGTTTGAATACGCTTGGTTCATTTTGCAATAAGCTGAGTAGGGCTGTGACATCAATTTTAGGTTCTTTATCAAAGATGACGCGGCCACCTGCCTCATGCGCTGCAATCTTGGTAATCCCTAAGCCGGCACAGTACAGTTTCAACTCGGTGCTTGAAAATAGGTTTTTGGCGGCATCTGGCAGCAGGCCAAAGCGATCAATAAGCTCTATTTGTAGATCTTTCAACTGCTCTACTGAAGTCGCACTGGCAATACGCTTATATAGCACTAAACGCATATGCACATCCGGCACATAGGTGTTAGGTAACAGCGCTGCTTCACCTAACTCAACTTCTGAGCCATGGTCTAGTGGCCTATCAGTTTCGGGTAATTGGCCAGCACGCAGTGCTTTCACCGCTCTGGCGAGCAATTCGTTATACATGGTATAGCCAACTTCTTGTATTTGACCACTCTGTTCTTCACCCAATAGTTCGCCGGCGCCACGTATTTCTAGGTCATGCGTTGCTAAGGTGAAACCAACGCCTAGTTCCTCTAATGACTCAATGGCATCGAGACGTTTAACAGCATCTGCTGTCATCAACTTACGCGGTGGTGCTAAGAGGTAGGCATAGGCTCTATGGTGTGAGCGGCCAACACGACCGCGTAGCTGGTGTAACTGGCTAAGACCGAGCTTATCGGCACGATTGATAATAATAGTATTTGCCGTTGAGACATCAATGCCACTCTCAACAATGGTCGTGCAAACAAGAATATTGAAGCGCGCATGATAAAAATCATGCATGACTTCTTCTAGTTCACGTTCCGCCAGTTGGCCATGGGCAGCACGTACCTTGGCATGAGGTACCAAGATTTCTAATTGTTTTGCGATCTTATCGATGGTCTTTACTTCGTTGTGCAAGAAGTAGATTTGTCCACCGCGTTTCAGCTCACGCACACAGGCCTCAGTGATCGCAGCATCATTCCACTCTGATACAAAGGTCTTGATCGCATGGCGATGGCTGGGTGGCGTAGCGATGATAGAGAGGTCACGTAACCCACTGAGAGACATGTTCAAGGTTCGTGGAATAGGAGTTGCAGTCAGTGTCAGCATATCGACTTCTGCACGCAAAGCCTTGAGTTTTTCTTTATGTCTAACGCCAAATCGTTGCTCTTCATCAACGACGATTAAACCTAGATCTCTCCACTCAATATCAGCGGAGAATAATTTATGCGTACCAATGACGATATCAACTTTGCCAGCCTTGAGGTCAGCCAGTATTTCTTTTTGCTTCTTCGCTGAATTAAATCGAGACAAGGATTCAATGCGAAATGGCCACTCGGCAAAACGATCACAAAAACTTTGGTAATGTTGCTGTGTCAGTAGCGTTGTGGGTGCTAGCACAGCCGCCTGTTTGCCATTACTGGCAGCAATAAAGACGGCGCGCATAGCCACTTCTGTCTTACCAAAACCAACATCACCACAGACAACCCGATCCATGGGTTTGGTTGATCCCATATCGGCTAATACATCATCAATCGCAGATTGCTGATCAGGGGTTTCCTCATAGACAAAGCTGCTCGCAAAAGTGTTGTATTCCAATAAATTGGTGTCGAAGAAGATTCCCTTTTTTGCCTCACGGCGGGCATAGACATCGAGAAGTTCAGCAGCGACATCACGTGCTCTTTCAGCAGCCTTTTGTCGTGCCCGTGACCATTGTTCGTTACCTAATTTGTGCCAGGGTGCATTCTCAGAACCACTGCCAGTGTAGCGACTGACTAGATGCAGGTTAGAGACAGGAACGTAGAGCTTGTCACCGCCATAGTATTCGATCATCAGGAATTCTGTGCCATCGCCGTCTATATCGAGTGATTGCAGCCCAATATAGCGACCAACACCATGTTCTTCATGCACTATAGGTGCACCTGGCGTCAGTTCACTGAGGTTTTGAACGACGGCATCAGCATCACGTGTTCGGCGCTTACGTGTGCGTTGTCGCGTCTTATTGCCAAATAAAGCACTTTCACAAATAATCGCAACACGCTCATTCTGCAGATAGATTGATTCCTCAAAAGGTGCAACCAGTAGATGCGTGGATTCAGGACTTTCACTGAAGCTAAACCAATCACTATCGACAGTAGGTTTAATGCCAAAGCTGCGCAGAGTCTCGTTGAGGAATTCACGCCGACCTAAAGATTCAGCAATAAAAACCGCCTTATCGACGCGGTGCTCAAGGAAATCTTTTAATAAGCCCGCAGGATTTGCTTGCCGCGTATCAATTTGAATAGCCGGTAGTGTTGATATTGGGAAATTAGTATTAGGTTTATGGTATTCATCAATTTTATGCCCATGTACTTGAATGCTGAAATTCTGCTGAAATTCAGCAAGGGTATCGACAGCACTGAGATAGAGATCTGCAGGAGGTAACACCGGACGTTCAATGTCATGCCGGCGTTGTTCATAGCGGCTGAATAACTCCTGTTCAAATTCTTCTGCTACCTGTGCGATCTCATCGACCATGACAAATAAGGTGTTTTCAGGGAAATAGTCAAAGAGGCGAACCGTCTGATCAAAAAACAGAGGTTGATAATACTCAATGCCGGCAGGGAAGTGCCCATTGCTGACTTCTTGATAGATTAAACTTTTGTTTGGATCACCCGCTAGCTTGGCACGATAGCGTTGACGGAAAGCCTTAATGGCTTCTTTATTAGTGGGTATTTCACGTGCAGGTAATATTTCAATACGCTGTACTTTCTCTAATGAAACCTGTTTCTCGATATCAAAAGTACGAATGGTATCAATCTCATCATCGAAAAATTCAACGCGATAGGGTAGGGATGATCCCATGGGAAAGAAGTCAATAATCGAGGCGCGACTGGTGAATTCTCCGCGTGTCATTACCTGTGAGACTGGGTTATAGCCAGCACTGACTAAAGTGCGCTTGAGTATTTCTGGTTTAATATGCTGACCGACTTCCAAACTGACTGAAAAACTGGCAACAAATTCCTTCGGTGGCACACGCTGCATGCAGGTTGAAATAGGTAAGACAATAACACCCTGTTTAATCTTAGGGAGTTTCTGTAGTGTCGCTACACGCTCAGAAACAATATCTTCATGCGGTGAGAAAACATCATAGGGTAGGGTTTCCCATTCAGGAAAGCTGAGGAAGTTTTCCATACTTGAATGAATGAAACGTAATTCCGTATGCAGCTGATGACTGCTGGAGGAATCTTCAGTAACGACCACAACCAAGCCCTTGTGCTGCTTAATAGCATTACTAATGGCAAGGCTTTTTGAGCAACCATAGAGCTGCCCCCATGAGGTCTTATCTTTCTTTATGCTAGGTAACTTAGTGTCTAAATAATGCATGCTTTAATCTGGGGTAACGGTTGTTCTTAAATACAGACATACTGATATTTAGTCAGAGTTAGCCTATTCAAGTGCCTTAGATAATGAGTGCTTAGTATATTGAATAATAAGCCCATGGGATGCCTTGAACTGTAATATTTAGCGCTTATTTATTGGTCTTTCTAAAGATTTATTGGCATTAAAACCAGCGCAAAAAAAACGGGGCCTAAGCCCCGCTTTTAAAACCTAGAACGATACAGCCTTAGGTAAACATATCAGCAACGATATTGTCATACCAACTGTAGGCGTATTGCACTTCACGCTGTAAGGCTTCTTTACTGGCATCACTAGGGGTCAGTCCGCCAGCAACTTTTGCGATCTTCGAACGATCTTCAGCTAAGCGGTAAACCGCAGCCACTGAAATACCATAATCAGGTGCAATCAAGCTGTAACAGGTATTAACATATGACGGATCAGTCATTTCAATGTCATTCAAAGAGGCAATGACAGCAGTGGCACAGACTTTACCCTGTGAGTTTGCTGCATAGCCTGACTTTGGCATACCTTTTGCTGCACAGGCATCACCAATAACATAAACACCGGCATGAATCTTAGATTCAAAAGTACCCAGATCAACCGGACACCAGCCCGAATCATCAGTCACACCAGCAACATGGGCAATATGGCCCGCGTGTTGTGGTGGAATGATATTGATAACGTCACCTTGGATATCATCAAAGTCTGTAGAAACCGTCATCTCTGCGGCATTGACGGAGGTTACGCCACCACCGGTATCGGCAGCAGGGACCCAATCAATCATGCCGTCATAACGTGCTTTCCAGCCCTGTGTGAATAGGCCTTGCTTAGAAAACTTATCCTTGGCATCGATCACTAAGATCTTTGATTTAGGCTTGTTATGTTTTAGGTAATGAGCAATCTGACAGGTACGCTCATAAGGTCCTGGAGGACAGCGGAATGGATTGCCTGGAGGCGCGATAATGACAGTGCCTCCATCCTTCATCTCAACCAATTGCTTGCGTAACAAGCTGGTCTGTGGACCGGCTTTCCAAGCATGCGGCATGATTTCAGCAGCGGCTTCGTCATAACCTTCGATGACGCCATACTTAAGCGAAACACCCGGTGACAGCACCAGTCGATCGTAAGCAAAATTATCACCGGCATCAGTAACCACTTTTTTAGTATCATGATCAACGCCAGTCGCCTTGGCATGCACGACATGAATGCCATGCTTCTTAAGGCCTTCATAGCCATGACGAATGGTGCTGATATCTCGATCTCCACCCAGTACTTCGTTACTCATGAAGCAGGTGTAATATTCTTTGTTGGTTTCGATCAGTGTGACATCAATAGAGCTGTCTGCCTTCTTGATGTATTTAGCCGCAATCGCACCACCGGCACCACCGCCGATAACAACAACTTTCTTCGTTGAACCCAGCGCAATATTGGGTGCGCCTAGAGTGATCGCTCCAGCAGCTACTGTGCCGCTACCGTATTTAATAAAATCTCTACGATTTAATTTTTTCATTGTTTGCGTCCTCGGCTAGTCAGTGATACTTGCGTAGTAATGCGCAAGTTGTTCAAAGCCAGCGTGACCGACACTGTCTTGGATTTCCTTAAGCTTGATCTTCATCTTCTTCGGCATGTCTCGATCACCGTTATTGAAGTCAGCCATGCTGTATAGGAAGTAAGGTGCCCATTGGCCAGCAAGCACACCGGTATCATCATCGGCGACACGACCTTCATCTTCATGGCACTTTTCACAGTGCTTGGTATGAAGCTTTTTGCCCTTTTTGGCTGCTGCGCTATCAAACACTTGATCTGGACGGTGCATTTCTTGATCGCTGAAGTAAGCCGCGATCATTTTAATTTCTTCTTCTGTATAGCCGCTAGCGAGGCGATTCATGATGGTGCCATAACGGTTAAAGGCCTCAACATCTTCAAAGTCTATATCCGCATCAATAACTTCTTCGAGTTTGTCTGCGTCTGGGTATTTGTAGGCTAGCATTGCGCCCATTAAATAATTCGGTGATAGGCCAGCAAGAGTTGGTATCGCGGGACCAACGCTGTTTCCGTTTTCTCCATGGCAGGCGACACAGGTGTTGACTAGCATCGCTTGGCGAGCCTGATCCGCAGTTGCGGTCGTACTCATCAGCGAGGCCATGCACAGCAGGGCCGTTGCAGTAGCTTTTATTCTCATTATTAAGACTCCTCAGGTTAGAACAATAGTATGCTGTAGATAAGCGCTCAAGAACAACACTTTAAGCGCCTATTTTGATGATTTCTCTGCACCTTATTGGTTTGAGATGGCGTTCATTTTTTTAAACTGATTAGCCTTCATCTGTATCGGGTTCGGTTGGCTCTTCATGCGCAACACCTTTGTGGCATTCAATACAGGTCTGCCCACGTTTTTGTGCCTTCCGGTGTTTCTTGCGCGATGTTTTTTCTTGTTCTTTTGGATCCATCGCATCAAAGGCGTGACAACTACGGCATTCACGTGAATCAGAAGCTTCCATGGTTGCCCAGACGCGATTAGCCATAGTCCAGCGATGTTCTTCGAACTTCTCTTCAGTATCGATGGTGCCCATGATTTCGCCCCAGACATCTTTTGCTGCCATAACCTTAGCCATTAACTTAGGCCCCAGAGAGTGTGGGACGTGGCAATCGGGACAGCCGGCACGAACGCCTGAGGCGTTTTTGTAGTGAACTGATTCCATCCATTCCTCTTTAACCCACTGCATGGAGTGGCAGGAGGTACAGAATTCAACGGTATTGGTCTTTTCTAACGCCACCGAAGAGCCGAGGGCTGAAAAGAATCCAAGACCAATGAGGGCGATAAAGCCGAAGACGGAGATGAAGCCTAAAGTGTATTTTTTACGATCTGACATTGTTTTGCTTTGGGTGCTAGTATGCGAATAATTAAGCGATATATTAGGTAATATTGAGCCACGTAACAACGTGAATTCACAACTTTTTTAAAGTGAACAAGAAGCATACAGGGCTCAACTGCCTGTGTATGTATTAATGCACTAATGTCCAAGTACGAAAACTCCAATCACTTGCAATCCCGCGCACTTCAATGTGAGCGTGGTGGTCGCCTGCTATTCGATAACGTCTCCTTTGAACTTAAGGCCGGTGAGGCTATGCTGGTTCAAGGCGCTAACGGCAGTGGTAAGACCAGCCTACTGCGTATCCTTACGGGACTTAATCCTGCAATAGAAGGTGAGGTTCTCTGGAATGCCGCATCGATTAGTGATGATGAGCACGCTTATCAGCAAGAACTTTTATTCATCGGTCATCAAGCAGCAATAAAGCAAGAGTTAAGCGTGCGTGAAAACTTGCGCCTGCATTATTCGCTTAATAACTGCGCAGCTGACACCATGGTTGAACTGGCAGAGCAGGTCGGCCTACGACAGCGTTTAGGCGTTATTTGTTCACGCTTATCAGCAGGCCAGCAACGACGCGTCTCATTAGCACGGTTATTTCTGTCCGATCAGGCTTTGTGGATACTGGATGAGCCGTTAACGGCCTTAGATGTTGACTTCATCGCAGTCGTTGAAGCACGCATACAAGCGCACCTAGCACGAGGCGGTATGTTAATCTTAACCACGCATAGAAGTTTGGATCTTGGGTCTGCAAAAGTGCGTATATTAAATCTAGATAATAGGTTAACAAAGTAATCTATGCGATTGTTTTTATTCATATTTAAGCGCGATATACTGCTGGCGATTCGGCGTCGACGCGAGCTTGCTAATCCCTTGGTTTTTTTTATCATGGTGGTCAGCATGTTCCCATTAGGGGTGACTCCTGATCATGCTTTTTTAGCCGAATTAGCCGCTGGAGTTATTTGGGTTACCGCGTTACTAGCGGCGCTGATGTCGATGGATAATATGTTTCGCTCGGACTACGACGATGGCTCATTAGAGCAGTTGCTACTGATGCCAGGGTCTAAGGTGGTCTTGATTGCTGCGAAAATTGCTGCGCATTGGTTCAGTATTGGTCTCCCCCTCGTCATTATTGCGCCATTGATGTCTTTTTTATTGTTTTTACCCACACAGGCACTGCCTAGCCTTATTATTACTCTGCTGATCAGTACACCGATTTTGAGCCTATTGGGGGCGGTTGGCGTGGCTTTAACCCTAAGCCTGAGGGGTGGAGGGGTTCTATCGTCCTTACTCACCCTTCCTTTCTATATTCCTGTACTGATATTTTCCACCATGGCGATTAATGCAGCGGCTGTAAATCAACCGGTCAGCGGTTATTATGCGTTACTTGCAGCGTTTTTAATTGTTTCAATATTATTAGTGCCGTTTGCTGTTGTTGCGGCCTTACGAGTTTCATATAGCTAAGATGTTTACCTTTTTACACAAATTCGCATCTCCACAATACTTCTATGCATGGTCTGCCAGCTGGCAAAAATGGTCGAGTATTCTTGCCGTCCTGCTGATGAGTGTTGGACTCTACTACTCCTTACTGAACTCTCCTGCTGACTATCAACAGGGTGAGACCGTGCGCATCATGTATGTGCACGTACCAGCCGCATGGCTTTCCATGTTTGGCTATATGGTGATGGCATCTGCCGCCATAGTCACTCTGATATGGCGCATCAAGGTGGCCGAGATCATGATTGGCCAATGTGCCGTTATTGGTGCCTCGTTTACTGCGCTAGCTCTGATAACAGGAATGCTCTGGGGTAAGCCTATGTGGGGCGCCTATTGGGTTTGGGATGCACGTTTAACCTCTGAGTTAGTCTTATTGTTCCTCTACTTTGGTGTCATCGCCTTATCCGGTGCCTTTGATGATGAACGTGCTGGAGCAAGGGCTGCAGCAATTTTGACCGTTGTTGGCATCGTTAATATCCCGATTATTCATTACTCAGTGGAGTGGTGGAACACACTTCACCAAGGGCCAACAGTGAGTAAGTTTGACTCACCATCAGCTCACCCAAGCATGCTAATACCACTACTAATTATGGCCTTAGCCTTTAAAGCTTATTTTTTCGCGTTGTTATTTAAACGCGCACGCGCTGAGTTGTTGCTACGAGAAAGAAACACTAGCTGGGTTAAGGCCTTGCTGAAGGACACAGAATGAACGACTTCTTCCATATGGGTGGTTATGCCTTCTACGTTTGGGGCTGTTATGGACTCACTGCTGGGGTATTACTTGCGAACCTAATTTTCGCGACAATGCGACGAAAGCGTATCTTGCAACAGATACAAGAGCTCAGCGAAGAGGACTAAGTAATGGCGACTAAACGTAAACAACGAATGATTTTTGTGATTGTGCTGATAAGCGGCTTTGCTGCAGCTACCGCCTTAGCGCTGTTCGCTTTCCAAAAAAACCTACTATATTTTTACAGCCCATCACAACTAGCTGAGGCGGGAATCACGCAAGATCAGTTATTTCGTCTTGGTGGTTTAGTCGTTGAAGGGAGCGTTGTGCGCATGCCAGATGGTATTACCACACAGTTTTCTTTAACTGATTTGCAAGGGCATGTGGGTGTGCAATACACCGGCTTACTACCTGATTTATTTCGTGAAGGTCAGGGTATTGTTGCGCAGGGTAAACTCAATGCAGACGGCTTGTTTGTTGCCCAAGAGGTTTTGGCTAAACACGATGAAAACTATATGCCACCAGAAGTTGCTGAGGCATTAAAGGCGGCCGGTGGAGAACATCCAGTCTCCATCCCTAAGACAACGGTAAAATAAACATGATTCCAGAAATTGGGCACTTTGCTCTAGTAATGGCGCTCTGCTTAGCGATTGCGCAGTCGAGTATTCCACTGATCGGAGCCAGTACAAACAATGCTAATTGGATGGCGGTCGGGCGAAGTACGGCTATCGGGCAATTTTTATTCCTACTATTAGCCTTTGTTTGTCTTGCTTACAGTTTTGTCGTCAATGATTTTTCTGTGCTCTATGTCGCTAATAATTCAAATACTGCGTTACCGATTCAATACCGTATCTCTGCAGTCTGGGGTGCACATGAAGGTTCTCTATTACTCTGGGTTCTCGCTTTGTCTGGATGGAGTTTTGCTGTTGCTATCTTTAGCCGCAGTCTGCCACAAGACCTATTAGCGCGTGTGCTTAGCGTAATGGGTATGATCAGTATTGGTTTTATACTCTTTACTTTGGCGACATCAAATCCGTTTGATCGCTTGTTCCCAGCAGCATTACAAGGACGCGATCTAAACCCCTTACTACAAGACCCTGGCCTAGTGATTCACCCGCCGATGCTATACATGGGCTATGTTGGTTTCTCGGTCGCCTTTGCTTTTGCCATAGCCGCTCTGATCAGTGGTGAGTTGGACTCAGCTTGGGTGCGCTGGTCACGACCCTGGGCCAACTTGGCTTGGGTCTTTTTAACCATCGGTATTGCACTAGGCAGCTGGTGGGCTTATCACGAACTAGGCTGGGGCGGTTGGTGGTTTTGGGACCCCGTCGAGAACGCATCCTTCATGCCATGGCTGGCTGGAACCGCTTTAATTCATTCATTGGCGGTAACAGAAAAACGTTCTACCTTTAAAAGCTGGACAATACTGCTGTCTATTATTGTCTTCTCCTTAAGTTTGTTAGGGACTTTTTTAGTGCGCTCAGGTGTTTTGGTATCCGTGCATTCCTTCGCTAGTGATCCTGCACGTGGTGTTTATATCCTTGGTTTTCTTGCCGTCGTAGTGGGTAGTTCACTGACTCTCTATGCCTGGCGTGCGATGCGTTTCTCCTCAACCAGTCAATATGAGATTGTCTCAAAAGAAACCATGTTGCTAGTGAATAATGTGCTTTTGATTGTCGCTATGTTGACCATCCTTATTGGCACCTTATATCCACTATTCGAAGATGCCTTAGGCATGCCAAAGTCATCAGTAGGCGCACCTTACTTTGAAGCAGTTTTTGTACCATTGATGTTACCTTTAGTTTTCATGATGGCACTGGGTCCGGTTGCTAAGTGGCGTCGTGAAAAGCTCGGTGAGTTACTTAACCGACTCAAGGTGCTGGCTGCCTTAGCCATAGTTGTCGGTGTCGTCTTGCCATTAGCTATTTATGGCAATAACACGGTGATGACTGCGGTTGGTATTGCTGCAGCGGCTTGGGTGATCTTAAGCTCTATCTTTGCGGTAGTGCGTTTGACACATAAGCGTGATGCTAAAACATCGCTACTTAAGGCCTATGCCAAAGTACCCAAAGCTATGTATGGCATGCTCCTAGCTCATTTCGGCATGGGTATCTTTATAATTGGTGTGGTCTTTACTAGTGCTTTTAGTGAGCAAGCAGAGCAGGCGGTGAAAGTCGGTGAGAAGATTAGTGTTGCTGGATACGATTTTATCTTGGAAGGTGTGGGCCCTGTAAAAGGACCAAATTATGATGCCATGCGTGGCTCCATTCGGGTCGAGAAAGAGCAACAGTTACTGATAACACTACTGCCCGAAAAACGTATCTACAGCGTGCAGCGAAACGCTATGACTGAGGCAAGTATCTATACCGGTGTCTTTGCAGACTTATATGTTGCTCTTGGTGAGCCTGTGACACGTAATGAATGGGGACTGAGAGTCTATTATCGACCTTTCATTCAATGGATTTGGGTGGGGTGTTTGTTAATGGCCTTAGGTGGCATTGTTGGCGCTTTAGATCGTCGTTATCGAGCGCAACGTAAAACCAAGCCAGTCAACGCATGAAGTCCTTAATTCCAGCCTTATTATTTTTTATTATTAGTGGCTTTCTCTTTGTCGGTCTCTATAAAGACCCGAGTCTGGTGTCATCACCGCTGGTGGGTAAATCAATGCCTAGTTTTAGCGCTTCGACGCTTTTTGATGCGCATAAAACAGTGACTGAAGCCGACATAATCGGTGAGATCGCCTTACTCAATGTCTGGGCTACCTGGTGTCCTGCGTGTAAACAGGAACATCCTGACTTAGTCGCCTTAGCCATAAATACCGATATTCCAATCTATGGCTTAAACTACAAAGAGACGGATAAAACTGAGGCACGCTCTTGGTTGCGTGATGAAGGCAATCCCTATGTCTTCTCTATCGCCGATGATGATGGCCGTATTGCTATTGATTTTGGTGTCTATGGGGCGCCAGAAACCTTTCTGATCGACGCTAAAGGTGTCATTCGGTATAAGCGGGTCGGTGTAATGAACGATAAAATCTGGCAACGCGATTTTTTGCCGATTATTCAGCGTCTGCGTAGGGAGGCTCTATGAGTCGTGCTTTCATATTAATACTAGGTTTATGGATTGGTCTGGCTGAGGCACAGATTGTCACGGTCGCACCCGAATACCAACAACGCTACAACAGCCTTCTACATGAACTGCGTTGTCTGGTTTGTCAAAACCAAACACTGGCGGATTCCGGTTCTGGCTTAGCTGATGACCTCAGGCTTGAGGTTAAGCGAATGCTTGAGGAAGGACGCAGCAATGAACAAATATATACCTTTATGTCTGATCGCTATGGTGATTTCGTTTTATACAATCCACCAGTTAAACCACGCACCTGGTTGCTTTGGTTTGGACCTTTTATACTCCTATTAGCTGGACTCATAGGGATAAGACAGGTGGTGCGGTCGAATAATAAAACGGCTAAAAGTAGTGCGCTGACAGATGCCGAGAAAAGACAAGTAAACGCTGTAATAAAAGATAGAGATGATTAAACGATGACATTGTTTTGGTTGGCTGCAGCCGCGATTACCCTAATAGGGTTAGGCTTTATTATTCTGCCCTTAATACGACAAAGGGAATCTGCGCAGGTATCCCGTGTGCAGGTCAATAAAGCGTTATACGAAAGTAAGCTTGATGAACTGCAGGCTGATCTCGAGCAGGGTTTATTAGATCCCTCTGAGTACCAGCAGAGTGAGCAGGAACTACAACGCAGTCTACTCTCAGATGTGGCCATTACGGATAATGTTAGTTCAACTCAAAAACGCAGTAACCTTGGCATGGTTATACTGCTGACTATCGCTTTGCCGCTGTCTACAATATTGCTTTATCAGCAATTCACAACTTATGTCGCTAATGATGAATATAACGAACAACAAAAGTTAGCGCAGCAGACGCAGACCATTCAACAATCAATCAGTGATCTTGAGCAACGTTTAGACAATAAGCCAGATGATATAGAAGGCTGGAAGATACTCGGCCAATCCTATGTCGTCATGCAGCAGTTTGATAAGGCTGTAGCGGCCTATTCGCAGGCGGCAGCTTTAGCTAATTACTCGGATCCCGACCTCTTAGTCTTACTTGCAGAAACCTCTTCATTTGCTAACGAGGGTGTCTTTGGTTCAGTTGAGAATACCTTATTAACACAAGCCCTTGCTGTTAACCCCAAACATGAGCGAGCGCTTTGGTATGCGGGTTATGCAGCCTACAGTGTTGATGATTATCAAGCGGCAGTTGACTATTGGCAGATACTACTCAGTTTGGTGCCTGCAGATAGAGATGATGTGCGTGAGTCATTGAATAAGTTTGTTGCTGACGCACGTGAAAAAGCTGGATTAACAACAGAGCCTGAGGTGCAGGGAAGTCTACCGCGGATACTTCATGTGCAAGTTACTGTTGCTGCAGAGCTAGCTAAAAATTATCAAGCCAGCGACACTGTATTTATTTATGCACGCGCAAAAAATGGCCCAAAAATGCCACTGTCTTTGGTGCGCGTTCCCTTGTCAGCTCTCCCGATTCAAGTCGATCTAACCGAGGCTAGTTCAATGTTGCCGAGTATGACTCTGCGTAGTTTCGAGCAGGTTGAAGTGTTGGCTAGGATCTCTCCTAGTGGACAGGCGATCAGCCAAGCCGGTGATCTTATTTCAGCAGCATCTACAGTTAACTTTGATCAGCAGGCTGAACATGAAGTGATCCTCTCTATTCAACAGCTAGTCGAGTAGCCATTACTGACTGAGCCATGATTTAATGCTAAAGAATACTAAAATTAAACCTATGCGCCTGCCTTCATTAGTGCTGTTAATCAGCTTTTTTTATTGCGCTGCACTTTTTGCTGATGATGATTTTATTCTACTGCAATCAACCACCTCGACAAAAAATTCTGGTCTCTATGATTATCTGATCCCATTGTTTAAAACAGACACTGGAATTGATGTGCGTGTCGTTGCGGTGGGTACTGGCCAAGCCTTACGTAATGCTGAGAATGGTGATGCTGATGTGCTTGTTGTGCATGCTAAGGCGCGAGAAGAAAAATTTGTTGCTCAGGGTTTTGGTTTGCAACGGCATCAGTTTATGTATAACGATTTTGTTATTGTTGGACCAGCTTCAGACCCAGCAGATGTGGCTAAGTCTGAGACAGTAAAAGAATCGTTACAACGTATTGTTAAAGTCGGTAGCAGTTTTGTTTCGCGCGGAGATGATAGTGGTACGCATACTAAAGAATTAGAATTATGGCGCTCTGCTGGCATCTCAGTCAGTGGTGCCAGCGGTGGCTGGTACAAAGAGGTGGGTGCAGGCATGGGGGCAACCTTGAATGCCTCAGTGGCGTTACAGGCCTACACCTTGAGTGATCGAGCGACGTGGTTGAATTTTGGTAATAAACAGGACTATCGTCTGCTGTTTGAGGGTGATCCGCCATTGCATAATCAATACAGTGTGATCGTCGTTAATCCAGCACGACATACACATGTTAAGTTAGCGTTGGCACAGCGTTTTGCAGACTGGTTACTGACAGACCGTGGGCAGCAGGCGATTGCAGATTATCATATTGATGGTGATCAACTGTTTTTCCCAAATGCGCAATAGTTCAGGCGCTTAGTCCTCTTTGCCATGCGTCAGCAGTGCGCCATAAGCATCAATACGACGATCACGCATAAATGGCCAAATGCGACGGGTTTCCTCCGACTCAGTTAAGTTGATATTAATCACTTCACTCTGTTCATTATCTTGTGAGCAACGCAGTAACACCTGGCCCATGGTGTCACAGACAAAACTATTTCCCCAAAAGTCGATTGCAGTGGATTCATCCTCAGCGGCGGCTAGCTCGCGACCGACACGGTTGACACTGATCAGTGGCAGACCATTTGCAATAGCATGGCCACGCTGTATGGTCTCCCAAGCATCACATTGTCGATGCTTTTCAGCTGGCTCATCAGCCGGATCCCAACCGATAGCTGTTGGGTAGATGAGAATCTCAGCGCCGGCTAGCGCCATGAGTCTGGCGGCCTCAGGAAACCATTGATCCCAACAGACTAAGACGCCGAGACGACCAACGCTGGTCTCTATGGGTTTAAAACCAGTATCGCCGAGTGTGAAATAGTATTTTTCATAATAGCCCGGGTCATCCGGTATATGCATCTTGCGATAATGCCCCGCCAAACTGCCGTCAGATTCAATGACTAAGGCGGTGTTGTGATAGACACCACTGTGGCGACGCTCAAAGATGGAAGCGAGTATGACGACATGATGCTGTTTTGCAGTCGCTGCTAAGGTCTCAAAAGTGGGCCCTTTTAGCGCCTCGGCAAGCTCAAAGTGCTGCGCTTGTTGCCGTTGGCAAAAATACAATGAGGTGTGTAATTCGGGTAGCACAATTAATTCTGCACCCGCTGCAGCAAGCCTTGCTATTTGACTTATCGAGTGTTGTAAATTCATCTCGCGTTGGGCTTGATTAGCCTGCTGAATAAATCCAATTTTCATTTGCTATCCATTTCAAAAAAGTCTGCTGTGAGGTGTAGTGTCGCACAGTGAATGCTACCAAATTGTTCGATTAGGGCAGTGGCATCAATACCAATGATCTTATGCTTTGGTAGGAGTTTCTGGAACTGTCTTAGCACTGTGGCATCACTATCCAGATTATATAGGGGTAATAATAAGGCGTTATTAATAAATGCAAAATTCAGATAACTAGCCGCTACAATTTGATTCTCTTGATTGTAGAGTGGCTTTGTCGATGCCTCTACCGCGGTCAATTGAAAGCCATGAACTGCAGCTAATGCTTGTAAGTCCTCTTCCAGTTTAGCGAAGGCTATAGCATCGACATGCTTGGTTTGATGCGTCCTCGCATAGACAATATGCTTCTCATCAATAAAACGGGCGAGGGTGTCAATGTGGCCACCAGTATCGTCACCAGCGAGCGCTGGCACATCGACAGCTAAGGCGTGATCTAGTGAAAACTGCTGACATAGCTGTTGTCTTACTTCTTTTACAGATAAGTTTAATGTTGGGTTATTGTTTGCAATACAACGGTAATTAAAGAGCAGCACGCCACTGCCATTGAACTCTAAATTGCCACCTTCGAGTGCCCATTGCGTCGCTCTTAAGTGCTGAATAGTATGAGCAGCCATCGTTATTGCGTGCTGTGTCAGTAGTTGGCGATGAAGGTTTTCAGCAAAGGCGGCATCCAGAGAGCAGGGGTATTGATTACCCCAGCCATTAAACTGTAAATCCAAACCCTGCTGAGCAAAATACTGCGGTCCAAAGTCACGCACCCAAGTGTCATTGGTTTTAATCATGAAAATGACTCGCTTGTCTTCGGCTATAGCATGGCACTGCCGCTGAATATGCTGCTGATGGGCGCTATCATAGGCAATAATAATGAGCTGTTGATGCGCCGTTATGTGTTCACAGAGCTTGCGGTAATGCTCTTCAAGCGCATTGTCTGCGCCCGTAACTAAATAATGAGTCCAGTCTGAATGTAGATGAGGCCAAACGACGACAGTGGCTTTTTGTGGCGCCCATTCAGCGCTTGGGTATGCAGGCATCTTGATGTCAGAGTGACTTTAATTACCTGCATTATTAGCCTTATTTGCGGAAACGCAAGCCTCACTAACAGAGAGTGAGGGTCAAAATTTTATTATCTAGATCTGGCTTAGGCGATCACGCCTGCGGTACACTAGGAGACTCTTATGATGGCACTTATCCACATATCATCGCGCTATGGCTGTGAGCAGCTTATGGCCTCTAATTTTGAGCGAAACTAAGCCGTAGCCATGTTTAAACCACTAGAGCTTTTTATTGGTCTGCGTTACCTGCGCGCAAAACGCCGAAATCATTTTATCTCGTTTATTTCAATGAGCTCAGTGATTGGTATCAGTCTTGGCATTATTGTCCTTATAACCGTGCTTTCAGTGATGAATGGTTTCCAAAGCGAGATCAGAGATCGCATGCTGCAGATGACAGCACATGCCACATTGCTAGAATTAGATGGTTCACTGGCTAACTGGCCAAATATTGCTGAACGCCTAAAAGATCATGATGAAATTATAGAGCATGCACCGTTTGTTGAAGGTCAGGTCATGCTGGTTAAAGGTAAGCAGGTTACCGGAGTTATGCTGCGTGGCATTGAACCGACGCTAGAAGCCAATGTTTCCAGTCTTGATGAATTTATCGTCGAAGGCGATATCAGCAGCTTAGAAGACAAGCAATTCAATATTTTTATGGGGGCTGAGTTAGCGGCTTATCTGGGTGTCTCTGTTGGTCAACGCATTACCTTGATTACACCGCAGGCCTCGGTTACCCCAGCTGGCATCATGCCTAAGCTAAAACGTCTACGTGTAGCGGGTATTTATCAAGTCGGTATGAATCAAATTGATCGTAATACCGCAGTGGTTCATATCGCAGATGCTCAACGCTTATTTCAAATGAAAGATGAAGTGAGTGGCATTAGATTGAAGCTCGATGATCTGTTTCAAGCGCCATTACTAGCAAGAACCTTAAACCAAGCATTTGAAGGCAAATACTGGGTCACCGATTGGACACGTAGTAACCGTAATTTCTTCCGTGCGATTAAGATGGAAAAAACGATGATGTTTATCATCATGATTTTAATCGTCGCGGTCGCTGCCTTTAATGTCGTTTCGATGCTGGTTATGGTTGTCAATGATAAGCAGGCTGACATTGCTATCCTTAGGACCATGGGGTTTTCACCCAGAAGTGTGATGTGGGTTTTCATTATACAGGGCAGCATGATTGGTTTAGTCGGCACAATAGTTGGTGTCTCTGGTGGTCTCTTATTAGCCACTAATTTGCAGGCTGTGGTCGCCGGTTTAGAAAGCCTGCTGCATATCCAGTTCTTAGATGCCAGTGTTTACTACATCAGCGATCTCCCTTCAAAAGTGCTTGCCAGCGATGTCTTACTGGTTGCTGGACTTTCTTTTTTCTTAACGGTTATTGCTACTTTATACCCCGCAAGACGTGCCGCAAAAATACAACCCGCTGCAGCGCTGAGGTATGAATGAGTCTTGAGACTACAACTACAACTGCTCAACCTCTGCTCAGTGTTGAAGCCGTCAGCAAGCATTTCAATGATGGTGCGCTGAGTGTCAAGGTACTGTCTGAGATTTCGTTTCAGGTACAGCCAAAGCAGCGACTTGCTATCGTTGGTGCCAGTGGTAGTGGCAAAAGTACGCTCTTACAAATCATGGGTGGCTTAGATGATGTCAGCAGTGGTCGCGTGCTTTTTGAGGGGGATGACTTTGCCTCGTTAAGTGAAAAAAAGGCTGCCAAACTGAGGAATCGTAGTCTTGGCTTTGTTTACCAATTTCATCATTTATTGCCTGAATTTAGCGCTATTGAAAACATTTGCATGCCTTTACTAATGAGTGGCTATTCCTGTCGACAGGCCAAGGTGCGCGCCGCAGATATCCTACAGCGTGTTGCGCTTACTAAGCGTGGCAAACACAAGCCGAATGAGTTATCCGGCGGTGAGCGTCAACGTGTGGCGATTGCACGCGCTATGGTGATGCGTCCACAGGTACTGTTAGCGGATGAGCCCACCGGTAACCTCGATCGTAAAAGTGCAGCGCAGATCGCTATTCTGATGGATGAATTACAGCAGGAATGTGGCACTGCTATTGTCTTGGTGACTCATGATGTTGAGCTTGCAAAGACTATGGATCAAGTGATTACTCTGAGTGACGGCAAGATCATCGGCTAAGGTTATTTTTTGCCCTTAAACTTACGTAATAGTGAGCGTTTCTTCCATTCCTTTGAGACATGGTAACGCCAATATAAATTGACCACAGTGGCGCCAATCCCACCAGCCAATGCACCCGCACACAAACAGCCAACCAAAAAGGGTTGCCAGCGATGCAACAGCTGTGTGAATAGCCAATTAAAGCTCATCTCAACTTGAATCGGCTCTGCCGGCATATCTAATAAATAGGCACCTAAGTGATAAGCCCAGTAGAAAAACACAGGCATGGTCACAGGGTTGGTAATCCAGACCAAGATAAGGGCTACCGGTAAGTAAGCGGCAAAAGCAATAGCCAGCGCTGCTGCTAAAAGCATTTGCACGGGGATGGGCATAAAAGCAGTAAACAAGCCTATGGCAATAGCGCGCACAACAGAACGTCGATTGATGCGCCATATATTGGGATCATGGGAGAAATCACCAAAGAAGCTGGCAGCTTTCCTGAATCGGCCTTGGTCGGAATGACTTAACCATTGTTGAAATTTTTTTTTTGGCACTGCAGTCTTTTTGGGTTAGGTGTATGTGACTTATTATCCCACGACTATTACGACAACGGCAGGATTGATTTTCATTGGTGGCTGTTTTTTTCAGCTCAGCCGAGAGCTGTTGCCGATTGAATATACCTTTTTACTGATTCCACTATTACCTGCAAGCTTCTTTCTGCCCCAGTTTCGGGCGCTGTACTGTCTACTATTTGGTTTTCTATGGACTCTGTTACTGGTTCATTTTTCGTCTAACGTAGATACCGGCTTGGAATGGCCTAAAAGCAGCCATATAGCACGGGGTGTTATCCAACAAGTACAGATTAACACACCGGGCTATAGTCGTTTTCTCTTCGTACTCAGTGATGAACAGTCTCATGCCGGGTTAAAGTCAGGCAATAAACTATTAGTCAGTTGGTATAAGCCAACATCGAAGTTAATTGTAGACAGCTCCTGCCAACTAAAACTTCGCCTGCGCAAAGCTTGGCGCTTAGCCAACCCTGGGAGTAGTGACTATCAACGCTATTTATTTTCACAAGGCATAGTGGCGACTGGCTCTGTGCAGCAGGGCGACTGTCAAAAACCACTAGTTATCGGGCTCAGGCAAAAGTTATTTCAGGAGTTTAAGACATTACCCTATACACAGATGCCGTTAATGCAGGCCTTAGTGTTTGGTCAGCGTAACGCTATAAGCGATGCCCAATGGCAGACTTTACGGCGTACTGGAACAACCCATCTGTTAGCCATATCGGGTCTGCATATCAGCATTATTGCAGCCTTTAGTTACTTTCTAATACTGCAGTTATTGCGTTGCAATGCGCGACTATGCAGCAAAATCGCTGCACAACGATTAGCCGCCTTTATGATGATTCCTGTGATCTTTAGCTATGCTTATCTGGCAAACTTTTCGATTCCAACCCAGCGTGCAGTAATGATGGCGAGTGTTGCTGCCTGCCTCCTAGCTTTGAATCGGCGTTGTGAAGGGCTAACCGTAGTTTCTATTAGTTTTATTAGTCTGTTCTTATTTCAACCGTATCTACTTTTAGAAATTGGCTTCTACCTGTCGTTCAGTGCAGTCCTAATTATTTTACTTATTCTGCGGATAGCACCGCTGCAATCAAAGCTGGCCTTGGCTATTTATATACAGGTGGTATTGAGCAGCGCAATGATACCGATCAGCTTGTATTACTTCGAGCAGGCTTCGGCATTAGCGCCAGTGGCAAATCTGCTGGCAATACCGTGGCTTAGCTTTGTTGTTTTACCGCTGTTATTTAGTGCACTGTTACTGTGGTATTTTGCGCTGCCTTTTTACGAGCATCTGTTTACCTTGACCGATGCCAGTCTCTCAATATTGATCGGCTTTCTTGAGATATTAAGTGCAGTACCGATGGCGAGTTTTCTCGGATATAGCAGTTTATTAACACTGATCTACTTTGAAATAGGACTGCTTTTACAGATTCTTCCGCTACCCTGTCGACATCGATTGCTAGCATTAATTCTATTGCTTGCTCCTTGGTTTTATCAGCCACAAAAGTTACAGACGGGACAGCTGAGGTTAACGACCTTAGATGTTGCTCAGGGATCTGCAATCGTTGTTGAAGTGCAGAGTGAACAGGGCAGAAAGGTTTTATTGTATGACAGTGGTGCAAAATACCAGTCAGGATTCAATATGGGAGAGGCGGTAATTGCCCCGTTTTTGCTGCAACAGGGTATAAGAGTTATCGATCGGGTGGTTATCAGCCATAATGATAATGATCATGTTGGTGGCTTAGCAGCCTTAGTCGAAAGCAAGATGGTTGCAGAGGTTATGCGTAGCCAACTCGATAAAAAGCTCGCAAAAGACGATATTAGAAACCGTTCCCTTTGTTACTCTGGCTTATCTTGGCGTTGGGGGCAGGTACGCTTTCAGATACTACATCCTGATTTAGACTGGCAAGGCAGTGATAATGATCGATCCTGCGTGTTATCCATTGATCATCCTGCAGGACATATACTACTGACTGGCGATATTGAAAAAAGTGCTGAATATGAGCTTCTGCGGCGGTATCGTAGGGATCCAGCAAAGCCCTTAAGAAGTCGTATTTTACAGGTGCCACATCATGGTAGTGCTAGCTCGTCTACAGCAGCTTTTTTAAAGGCTGTTAAGCCAGAGATCGCCTTATTTTCCTATGGCCACAATAACCGCTATGATTTCCCGCATGCTACTATTCTAGAGCGCTATAAAGAACTCGGAATTTTTTGTATCACAACGGCTGAAGCCGGTGCAATAAGCATACTCTTAGATAGTAAGAAGCCTAACAGTCTTAGTGTAGATGCAAACTACCGAGAACGTAGCCGACGCTATTGGCAGCCGACAGCGATGTTGGCTCACTGCAAATAAACGAACCCCTGATGAGGTTAGATGTTAGAGATTATTCAATCTGGTGGCTGGATGATATGGCCGATCCTACTGTCTTCGGTTATTGCCATGGGTATTATATTTGAGCGCTTTTGGAGTCTACGACAGGATCGTATTATGCCGCCAGAACTGCTGCAGAAAATAAGCGTACTAAAGCAGCATCTAGTGACAGTTGATAGTGAGATTGCTAGCATTGATGATGATTCAGTCTTTGCGGCGATGATTAATGTAGCCATACAGCAACGAACGGCTAGTAAGGCAATTGCGCGAGAACGACTGGAAGAAGTTGGTCGTCAGATCGTGCATCAGCTGCAGTTTTTTTTGACCACCTTAGGAACCATTGCGGTAATAACGCCACTGCTGGGTTTGCTTGGCACAGTGCTAGGCATGATTGATGTATTCATGGCGATGAGTGCGATGACTGTTAGTGAACCGGAAGCTTTAGCTGGCGGCATTGCTAAGGCATTGATTACTACGGCAGCGGGTATTTCGGTGGCAATACCCAGCCTTATTTTTGTCCGTTATTTTCGTCGAAAAGTTATAGGCTTAGTACTGCAGATGGAAACTCAAGCGATATTACTCATCGACCGTATAGCTCCCTAATAGAGAAGGCATAAAGCATGAAATTTTTAGCCGCAGAAGAAGATAATGACGAGATCAATCTAACCCCACTGATTGATGTTGTTTTCTTGCTGCTTATTTTCTTTATGCTGACGACTACATTCAAACAAGAAACCACCTTATCCATTGATCTACCTGAGGTGAGTTCACTAGAACAAGAAGACAGGCTTATTAGTATTGAGGTGTTGATTGATAAAGAAGGGCGTTATGCCGTCAATAATCAAGTACTTCAAAATCATTCTGCAACCGCTTTGCGCGAGCATCTAAAAGCACTTCGTTCTGAAAATGGTAATCTTAACGTGGTCATACGTGCTGATGCTCAGAGCAGTCATCAATCACTGATGTGGCTTTTAGATGCGGCGGCGGCTGTTGGTCTTTTGAATATCTCAATTGCTGCTGATACAAAGCCATTAGAGGCTATTAAATAGCGCGCAAGTCACCTCATGTTGAGCTACACTAAGATGACCTTCAACCGAATGCTATAGACAAAAAATGGATACTAAAATTCTTGAAATCCTAGCCTGTCCTGTGACTAAAGGCCCCTTGATTTTTGATAAAGAAAAGTCTGAACTGATCTCACTCAGCGCACGCTTGGCCTATGCCGTTAAGAATGATATTCCAGTAATGATCGAAGATCAGGCACGTGAGTTAAGTCCTGCTGAATATGAGGAATATCAGAAGCAACGATGATGGCGGATTTTCATATTGTCATTCCCGCACGCTTTAACTCGAGTCGATTACCGGGTAAGCCCTTACTAAGATTCCAAGGCGCGAGCATGATTGAGCATGTTTACCAGCGTGCCTTGGCTGCTCAACCGCAGTCTATCTTAATCGCGACTGATGATACGCGTATTGCTACTGTGGCAGAGGCTTTTGGTGCGACAGTCTGTATGACTTCTACTGAACATCATTCCGGTACTGATCGCATTGCTGAAGCAGCCGCTATGCAGGGTTGGGACGATGATACTATCATCGTTAATCTGCAAGGAGATGAGCCCAAAATGCCTTCTGCTAATATTCAGCAGGTTGCACAGTTATTGCAGGATATGCCGAATGCTCAGATCTCAACACTGTGTGAGCCTATCTCTGAGTTGCGTGATTATGAAGATCCAAATGTCGTCAAGGTAACCAAAACAGATCAAGACCTCGCCTTATATTTTAGCCGGTCTGGCTTGCCGCATATAGCCTCTGATCAGCTCACTAATTTAGCAGGCTTAGCAGTTTATCGGCATGTTGGGCTGTATGCCTATCGTGCTGGCTATCTGCAAAGCTTTGTTACTAAGCCTGCCTCATCCCTAGAAACCAGCGAACGTTTGGAACAGCTGCGTGCACTGCAAGCCGGTGATGCCATTGCTATTGCAGTGGCTCAAGAGGACAGTGGTCACGGCATCGATACCGCAGAAGATCTTCAGCGATTAAAAGCTCAGGGCTAAGAGCTTGGGCTTGAAATCTACTCTTAGCGAAAAGAGTCAAACGGCCAAATCTCAACCATAGCATCAGCAGCAACGCCTTCACTCTCCATTGGTAGAAAGATAAAGCAATTAGCATCCGACATGGAACGTAATATACCGGACCCTTGGGCGCCTGTTTTGCTCACGCTATAAACACCATCAGCATCCACTTCAAAAACGCCACGCTGATATTCAACTCGACCTGCACGTTTACGTAATTGATTCTTGCAACGCGCTTGCAAACGAATGCGGGGACGTGGCTCGCCACCCATCATTTTTTCTATTGCTGCCTGTACGAAAATATAAAAGGTCACCATCACCGATACTGGGTTACCGGGTAATCCAAAGAAATAGGCTTGTTCTACTTGACCAAAGGCAAGTGGCCGCCCCGGTTTCATCGCTACTTTCCAGAAGTTAACCTGACCGAGGCTAGCCAGTGTTTCTTTAACAAAATCAGCTTCCCCAACAGAAACACCGCCTGAGGTAAGGATGACATCTGCTTTAGCTGCCGCTTCTTTAAAGGCTTGCTCTACTAATTCAGGGGCATCACGCACCACACCTAAGTCTATGACTTCAATATTAAGCTCGCTGAGCATGCTCCAGAGAGTGTAGCGATTACTATCATAGATCTGACCGCTGGCTAGTGGCTGACCAATCGATACTAGTTCGTCACCGGTAGAAAAGAAGGCGACTTTCAGCTTGCGAATGACACAGACTTCAGCAATGCCCAGCGAGGCGAGTAAGCCTATATCCGCTGGGCTGAGTCGACGCCCAGACTGAAAAACAAAATCACCTTTTGCAATATCCTCACCGGTAAGGCGGACGTTTTGTCCGGCCTGTTGTTGATCATCAATAAGAATCTCGTCCTCTTCACGTTGCACATGTTCTTGCATAACTACACTGTCAGAGCCCAGTGGCATTACTGCACCTGTCATGATGCGCACACATTCTTGCTCAGCAACAGCTGAGGTAAATGGCCTCCCTGCAAAGGCTGTGCCGATCACTTTTAAGCGTTGCGTACCTGCGCTAGGCAGGTCATCACTGCGAACGGCATAGCCATCCATGGCTGAATTAGTATGCCCGGGGACATCGAGTTCAGAGCTGATAGGGCTGGCTAGAATACGACCTAAGGCATTACGGATGGTCACAGTTTCGACATCTTCGATAGCTTGCACACTGTCTAAGATATGCTTTTGTGCAACAGCAGCATCCATTGATGATGGGTCATAATCATCCATGCAGCTGGCTTGATATTGAATGGGCTCTTTACTCATGTCTTCTTTACTCGGGTCTTTTCTTTTTCTAATCAGACTTGCTGCTGATTAGGATCAGGGGATGATTGGGCTTTTACTTGATTAAATCATGATAACTGGCAAAACACTGCACTGGTTAATGATTAGCTTAATGTTTAGAGCGGAGTAATACATAGACCGCACCGGTGCCACCATCAACGGGCCTTGCTGAGCAGAAAGCAAGAATGTCATTACGTCGTCGTAGCCAACGATTAACCAATGGCTTTATTACTGGGCCATTATTATTTGAACTGAGGCCTTTGCCATGAATAATACGCACACAGCGAATGTTCTCAGTAAGGGCGTAATCAATAAAGTCGATTAACTCAACTTCTGCCTCGGCACGGGTCAGACCATGTAGATCAAGTTCAGTATTGATCGAGTACTGGCCACGCTTTAGTTTTCGAAAGACTTGTTTTTGAATGCCTGGCTGGCAATAGCTGAGTACATCACCGGCTTGCATGTCCTCATCCTCTATCATTGAATGGGATAACTCGACAAGGACTCGTTGCTCGTCTAAATCACGCTGTCGTGGGGTAGGGTAGGGTTTTGGCTTGTTTGAAATGACACGATCAGAGGTGATGAGTTTGATATCACCCATCATCTCGGCAAAACTGGCGTCCTTATTTTCATCATCATCTCTATTTGCCATAATCAAGCCTCATTTAAACCTATTTGCTTATGCATATTCTACGTACTTCTAGCGCTAAGCTGATAGTATAATCTTTAGTAATTCCATGCCAAGTGTACAGCCTGCGAGAACAAGAACGAATGCACCTTTTGCTAAGTAATGATGATGGCTATCAAGGCCAAGGATTAATTGAGCTGGCCGCAGCTTTACAAGATTTAGCGATGATTACTATCGTCGCACCCAATCGTAACCGTAGTGCAGCCAGTAACTCCTTAACGCTGGAGCGACCACTGCGCGCACAGGCTTATGCAGAACGCAGTTATGCCGTTGATGGCACGCCGACTGATTGTGTGCATTTAGGTTTGACTGGTCTTTTAGAGGAGACGCCAGATATGGTGGTCTCTGGGATCAATGCGGGAGCTAATCTAGGCGATGATGTGATTTATTCAGGTACCGTAGCTGCTGCGATGGAAGGACGTTTTTTGGGTCTGCCTGCCGTAGCGATATCACAAACTTCATTTAGGCCTCAGCATGTTAAGGCGGCCGCTAGCTTAAGCGCACGACTTATCAGTAGTCTGTTATTGAATCCTATTCAGGAGAATATGATCCTGAATGTTAATATTCCTGATCTGCCTTTAGAAAAAATAAAAGGATTTAAGACCACGCGTTTGGGTAATCGGCACAAAGCTGAGCCTGCTGTTCGAGCAGAGGACCCTAGAGGTAAGCCGATTTATTGGGTTGGGGCAGCAGGCCCTGAACAAGATGCTGGCCCGGGCACTGATTTTCACGCGATTAATCATGGCTATGTCTCGATCAGCCCAATCCATGTGGATTTGACTCGCTATCGCAGCCTAGAGACGTTGCAGTCTTGGGTTGAAGAGTCAGGACTAAGCACATGAATCATGCCAGTGCGGGTATTGGTATGACCTCGCAGCGAACACGAGATAGATTAATAGCGCGGCTCAGAGATAAAGGCATTAAAGATGAACGTGTGTTGCAGGCGATGCGTGTCTTGCCACGGCATCTGTTTGTGGATGAAGCCTTAGCGTCCCGCGCTTATGAGGATGATGCCTTACCTATAGGCTATCGTCAGACCATCTCTCAACCGTATACCGTTGCACGCATGACAGAGGCCTTATTGGCTGATGATAAGCCACAAAAAGTGCTGGAGATTGGCACCGGTTCGGGCTATCAATCAGCCTTGTTAGCCGCGCTGGTTAAAGACGTCTATACAGTGGAGCGTATTCCAGAATTATACCAGCAGACACGCAAGCTTCTGCATTCTATGAACCTACATAATGTGCACTGCAAATTATCAGATGGTACCTGGGGATGGCAGAACTATGCGCCTTATGACGCTATCATCGTAACGGCTGCGGCGAGTGAGATTCCAGAGTCATTGCAGCAGCAGTTAGCGATGGATGGTCGCATGATCATTCCAGTGGGTGAACAAGATGATAAGCAACAATTACTAACACTGACGCGAACAGCAGCAGGTTTCGAAAAAAACAAACTCGAAGACGTCGTCTTTGTGCCCTTCGTGAATGAAGCCAAAAGTTGAGACCAAGCAAAAAATGAATCTTTTTGGCAATCTTTATGCGCGTGTGATGGCTTGGGCAGAGCATCGCAGGGCGACGTTTTATCTCAGTGTGTTGAGCTTTGCAGAATCTTCATTTTTTCCTATCCCACCAGATGTGATGTTAGCGCCTATGGCCTTAAGGCAGCCGCATCGTGCATTTTATTTTGCCTTCCTGACAACTGTATTTTCTGTTCTTGGCGGCATTATGGGCTACTTTATCGGCCGCTATAGTCTAGATCTTGCCGAGCAACTATTACAAGATAATGGTTATTGGCCGCTTTATCAGCAGGTTAGGGCATGGTTTCAGGGCTGGGGGCTATGGGTTGTACTGATAGCTGGTTTCTCGCCCATCCCTTATAAACTATTTACCGTAACTGCCGGTGCCATGGGCCAGCCCTTGATCGCCTTTATCTTGGCATCAGTTTTAGGCAGGGGTAGTCGATTTTTCTTGCTGGCCTTATTGATTAAGCTGTTTGGACAAAAAATAGAGCGGCATCTGCTGCGCTACATTGAGTACATAGGCTGGTTGCTGGTTGTTCTCATTGTACTCGCCATTATTGGGGTTAATTCAAAGTGAATATAATGCTTTCAAAAATACTTCTGAGTCTAATTCTAGCGCTGGGTCTTAGTTTAAGTGGTTGTTACACCGGTGTCGTTCAGCCCAATAAACAGACGCGCTACTACATCGTGCAAAAAGGCGATACCTTATTTGCTATTGCCTGGCGTTATCGTCTCAACGCCAAAAGTATTGCGCGCTGGAATAATCTAAAAGACCCCTATGTTATTAAACCGGGACAACGACTTCGCCTAGCTTATTCAGGGTCGAATAAAGCTAAAACAGAGACGGCAAAGACGAGCAAGTCGTCATCTCGCAAACAACAGGCTACACAAGCAAAGAAAAAAGTAGCGGAGGTCAAGGCACCAGGTTCATGGAGCTGGCCGCTTAAAGGTCAGTTGATCAGTCAGTATTCAGCAGACCGCAATGGCATTGATATTGCTGCCAACAAGGGTACTGCGGTGAAGGCCGCGGCTTCCGGACGTATTGTTTATGCCGGCAATGGCATTCGTGGTTATGGAAACTTGCTCATCATTAAACATAACGCGACCTATTTCAGTGCCTATGCGCATAGCCGCAAGCTAATGGTAGTGGAGGGCGATGACGTTAAGCGCGGACAGAAGATAGCTGAAGTGGGAAGTACTGGGACCAATCGCAACAAGCTGCATTTTGAAATCCGTAAAAATGGTGATCCAGTCGATCCTTTGCGTTATCTACCGCGTTAAAGGCGATAAAGCACGCTTAATTTAAGGTAAAGCCGTTGAATTAACGCCTTTTACTGACTTAAACGCTGATAGAGATCGATTCAACGATCCTTTATTTAGCTGATCATTAGGTTTTCATCCGCTGGCAAGACTACTAAAACAGGAAATTTGCGGTGGAAGTTACTTATTTATACGGGCGTATTCGCGTATCATATCGCCTTTGTTTTAATGAAGTGCTGACGCATGGACGATTTTCCAAGAATTAAGCTATTACCACCCTACGTTTTTAATATCGTAAACGAGCGAAAAGCTGAATTTAGAGCCGCGGGTGAAGATATTATTGATTTTGGCATGGGTAATCCTGATCAAGGTGCACCTGAGCATATTAAAAATAAATTAGCAGAAGCTGCGATGCGTGATGATACGCATAGATACTCTCTATCACGCGGTATTCCTCGCCTGAGAAAATCAATCTGCGACTGGTATCAGCGTAAGTTTGATGTCGCGCTAGATCCAGAAGATGAAGCCATTGTCACGATTGGTTCAAAAGAGGGCTTGGCGCATTTGGCACTGGCTGTTCTTGGTCCGGGTGATGCTGTACTAGTGCCTAATCCAGCTTATCCAATTCATCCCTATGGTTGCATTATAGCCGGCGCTGAAGTCATCTATGTACCCGCGCGTGAGGATACTGATTTCTTTGCCGAATTAGAAAAAGCGATTAAAAACGCATGGCCAAAGCCGAAGTTATTGATCCTTAATTTCCCGGGTAATCCGACAACTGAATGTGTTGAGCTGAAATTCTTTGAGCGAGTTATTGCGATTGCGAAAGAACATAAGATCTGGGTTGTTAATGATATTGCTTATGGCGAAATCACCTTTGATGGCTATGAGCCACCTTCTATCTTACAGGTGGAAGGTGCAAAAGATATTGCAGTAGAATTTTACTCGCTGTCTAAGACCTACAATATGCCAGGTTGGCGAGTTGGCTTCATGTGCGGTAATAAAACCTTGGTAGCTGCCTTAGCGCGCCTCAAGTCTTATCTAGATTACGGCATGTTCACACCGATTCAGATTGCAGCAATCGCAGCATTGGATGGCCCACAGGATTGTGTTGATGAGATTCGTGATATGTACAAATCTCGCCGTGATGTCCTAGTCAGTGGCTTGAATGAGCTGGGCTGGGCAGTGACGCCTCCAAAGGCAACTATGTTTGTCTGGGCTAAAATCCCTGAGGCTTTTGTTGCGATGGGATCGTTGGATTTTTCCATGCATATGATGGAAGTCGCTAAGGTTGCAGTATCACCCGGTATCGGCTTTGGCCATTACGGAGACGATCATGTGCGCTTTAGTTTGATTGAAAATGAGCATCGCATTAGGCAAGCCTTACGTGGCATTAAGAAAATGTTTAGACAAACGGATAATGAATGAATAAGTCAGATGAACAGATCAAGCCAGTAAATGTCGGCATCCTTGGATTAGGTACCGTTGGCGGTGGCACGGCCACCGTACTGCGTCGTAATGCTGAAGAGATTGCACGTCGTGCAGGTAGAGAGATTAAACTCCTAGCAGCTAGTGTGCGTGATATTAAGAAGCCACGTGATGTCGATATAGAAGGCATCTTGCTAACTGAAGACTCTAATGAAATTGTTAACCATCCTGATATTGATATCGTACTTGAATTGATTGGTGGCACTGATCTCGCTCGAGATCTAGTGCTGCGCGCTATCAACAACGGTAAGCATGTGGTGACCGCCAACAAGGCCTTAATCGCCTTGCATGGTAATGAGATATTTCTCGCAGCCCAGGAAAAAGGCGTCAGTGTTGCCTTTGAAGCTGCTGTTGCCGGTGGTATCCCAATTATTAAAGCGATTCGTGAAGGCCTTGCAGGTAACCAAATCGAATGGCTGGCTGGCATTATAAATGGCACCGGAAACTTCATCCTCACCGAGATGCGTGATAAGGGTCGTGACTTTGATGATGTACTCAGTGAAGCTCAGGCACTTGGTTACGCCGAGGCTGATCCGACCTTTGATGTTGAGGGTATTGATGCGGCGCATAAGTTAACGATCTTGGCATCGATTGCTTTTGGTGTGCCACTGCAATTTGAAAAGGTCTACACCGAAGGTATTTCAGTGATTCAGAAAAGTGATGTTGAGTATGCTGCAGAATTGGGTTACCGGATAAAACATCTAGGCATCGCGCGTCGAGTTGAGGCGGGTGTTGAGTTGCGTGTGCATCCGACGTTGATTCCAGAGCGTCGCCTGATTGCTAATGTCGATGGCGTGATGAATGCTGTCTTGGTCAATGCTGATGCCGTAGGACCAACACTTTATTACGGCCCTGGTGCCGGTGCTGAACCTACAGCATCAGCTGTCGTTGCTGATCTGGTTGATGTTTGTCGTGCCTTTACCAGTGATCCTGGCAACCGTGTGCCCCATCTTGCCTTTCAGCCTGATGCCATTAAAGACTTAACGATACTGCCGATGTCAGCGGTCATGACGGCTTTCTATCTGCGACTTCAGGTGAGTAATGAGGCAGGGGTATTAGCTGATATAACGCGTTGTTTTGCTGACTGTAATATCAGCATAGAGGCGATCGTACAAAAAGATAAAGAAGATGAACAAGGCTGCGTATCCTTAGTAATGCTTAGCCATGTATGCTTAGAGTCGAATATGCAAATTGCATTGGATGCCTTGCACAAACTAGATGCGGTACATGCTGACATTGTCCGTATCCGCGTGGAATCTTTGGGTTAAATTATGACTACAAACGCAACTGAAAATCGTTATACCGGGCTTATTAATAACTATATCTCGCGTATGCCAATTGACCCTAATGGTCGCATTATCAGTCTTGGTGAAGGCAATACGCCACTGATTGAGTGCCATAATATTGAGCTCTTAAAAAAGTATAATATTCGTCTACTGCTTAAATATGAGGGGCTTAATCCCACCGGTTCATTTAAAGATCGTGGTATGACTATGGCAGTGACCAAGGCCGTACAAGATGGCAGTCGTGCAATTATCTGTGCCTCTACTGGTAACACCTCAGCTTCTGCTGCAGCCTACGCCTCACGTGCAGGCATCTCGGCTTTTGTATTGATCCCAGAGGGCAGGATCGCCATGGGTAAATTAGCTCAAGCGATGATTCAAGGTGCTGTTGTGATTCAGGTTAAAGGTAACTTTGATGATGGTATGCGACTGGTTAAAGAGGTTGCAAAAGAAGCGCCGGTCGATATTGTAAACAGTATTAATCCGTACCGCTTACAGGGGCAGAAAACAGCAGCCTTTGAGATTGTTGATGAGCTCGGTGTTGCTCCAGACTTTCACTGTTTACCGGTTGGGAATGCGGGCAATATTACGGCGCATTGGATTGGTTATTCAGAATACGCTAATCAATGCACCCAGTCTTGCAGTCTTTGCTCTGGCAAATGTCAGTTCTTACAGGGTATGAAGAGTGCCAAACGTCCGCAGATGGTTGGTTATCAAGCGGCAGGAAGTGCCCCCTTTATGCGCGGTGAAATGGTGGATGCCCCAGAAACATTAGCAACCGCTATCCGTATTGGTCATCCACAGAGTTGGGATAATGCCTGGAAGGTTCACAAAGAATCAGGTGGATGGTTTGATGAGTGCAGTGATTATGAAATCCTTGCTGCTCAGCGTCTCTTAGCCGGATCCGAAGGGGTTTTCTGTGAACCCGCATCAGCAACCTCCGTTGCTGGCGCCTTGCGTGACATTGAGAGTGGCAAAATTCCTGCTGGAAGTACCGTTGTCTGTACCTTGACAGGCCATGGTCTGAAAGATCCTGATACAGCCATCAAACAAGCCACCAGCAAGCTGATCACGATTGATGCCAAGCTTGCTGATGTTAAAGATGCCATCCTCAGCAACATGGATTAAGCATGGCTTAGAACGTGCTTTGCGCTGTATGCTGGTATAGCGCAAAGTCTGGTAAGCAAGTGTGGCTCGGCGTCGCTTAAAGCCTGCGGCAATAAGTCACAATCTTCTACTGGTTATTGCGTAAAGAGATATTTAAATTTCTCGATCTTGGTATCAAAAACCTCGTGCTTTAGACGAATAATTAACCTGCAGTAACGTCAGTTTTCACTGTCATAGTCAAAATGATCTTGTAGTGCATTTTATAAACTTGCCACGTAGATTCGCTTTTATTTTACCTTGCATATGTTCTGGAAGAGCAATGACATCACTCAAGGTAAAATTCACTCCGCTCCCATTTAATGTCACGTCATTACTGTTACTAAATGTGTATATACAGACGACTGCAATTTTATGTTTTAGCAGTGCGAATCATATAACCTTTTGTTTTGTAACTGCCATTAACCTTAAGCGTTTCTCCTGATAAAAGCTGTTAATGTAATAAGGCTTAATGCTAGGAATAGGCAGGTCTTCATTTCTTCCTACACTTAATTATCCTGAATATTGATCATCTTTGTAATTTCTGGGCTAGTCTTATTATTAATAAGATTCGTCTAATAATCATGAATATATTAAATAATAACTATAGTTTAATTAAACTATTAATTGTATTTTTTCTCAAAAGAGAGATAGCTGGAAATAGTGCGTTGATCTAACTAGGTCGCTGAGTTAGGAGTTAATCTGGAGTTTCTAGTCAGTGTGTTTAGAAAGGGTGTTGTAAGCGGCTGGTTTAAGATCGACTTGATTGAGAACAAAGCCATTGCTTTATATTAATATCTTGTCCAGCTTTCCAAGCCTGTTCAGCAACCGGTTGATCACAGTTAGCCTCTAATAAAGATAAATAATCGCCTCTGGATATGCTGCAACCGCCTAAACTGCTGAGGTGTTCAGTAGGCATTTGTGTATCAATTAATGCATAGTCCCAGCTGTCGAGATAGGCGGCTAGATACAATAAAGCTATTTTAGAGCCTCCAGTCTGACGGGAAAACATCGATTCCCCAGCAAATAATTTGCCTAAAGCAATGCCATAGACACCACCGACCAGTTTGTCAGCATCCCAAACCTCAATCGAATGTGCGGAGTGCAGCCGATGTAGCTCGCAGTAGGCTTGAATCATATCTTCCGTCACCCAGGTGCCATTATTATCCGCTCTTGGTTCTGCGCAAGCCCTGATGACACCTTCAAAATCTTGGTCATAAGTCACTTTCCAGCCTTTGTTAATAAGCCGTTTCAAACTCTTATGGACGATGAAATCACGAGGCCAAAGCACACCTCGCGGGTTAGGAGACCACCACAAAATAGGTTGATCCTGGGAGTACCAAGGAAAGATGCCATTTTTATAAGCATTTAGGATGCGTGTTGTTGAAAGCTTACCACCAACAGCTAATAAGCCATCGGGCTCGTTTAATGCTTGCTCAGGATGAGGGAAGGCTGCGCACTCATTGTTTGCGTCTAACCACGGGAGATCATCATCACTCATGGATCTTCACGGAAAGGCAACATGCTTGAGAGTTCATCGATTTGATGTTGAATGCCTTGCTGTTCACGCTGACAAAAGTTTTCTAACAGCGGACGGAATTGCTCATTTTCAATCCAATGCCCTGACCAGGTTTGACTTGGAGTAAAGCCTCTGGCAATTTTATGTTCACCCTGTGCGCCAGGTTCAAATCGTCGCAGTTTATGCTTGATACAATAATCAATGCCTTGATAGAAGCAAGTTTCAAAATGCAGGCTATGGTACTGCTCATCACAACCCCAAAAGCGACCATACAAGGTGTCATCACTGCGTAAGCAAATAGCACAGGCAATGGCCTGCTCTTCACTGTAGGCAAAAAAGAAAACCACCTGCTGCCCCATGCTATGGCAAATCTGCTGAAAGAATGCTAACTGTAGGGTAGGCACGCCTGATTTTCGATCAAAGGTGCTGACATAGAATTCATGGGCACGGACAATCTGCTCTGCAGTCGCCTCATTACCATGAATAACGCGAATTTCGATGCCTTGCTCAGCGACCATACGGCGCTCGCGATTAACTTTTTTTCGTTTCCTAGAAACAAAGCTTGCGGTGAAATCATCAAATGATGTGTAGTTGCGGTTAAACCAGTGGTATTGGCAGCCCATGCGCAACATAAGGCCCTGTTGCTTACATAGAGCGGTATCTTCAGCAGTGGTAAAGAGCCAATGCATGCCACTCATTTTCATTTTTTCAGCAACCGCAATAGTTTGTTGAATAATGAGGGCCTTTAATGCGGCATTCTGGCTTAAAATACGCATGCCAGTGGCTGGATTGTAGGGTACTGAACTGACCATCTTCGGATAGTATTCAAGTTTTGCCTGTTCATAGGCTGAGGCCCAATTCCAATCAAAAACAAACTCACCATAGGAATTGGTTTTTATATAGATAGGGCAGGCAGCAACGAGTTGCTGATCAGCATCGCGCACAGCAATATGGTAGGGCAACCAACCAAAATCAGGGCCAACACAGTCTTGTTCTTCCAGCGCGACTAGAAATTCATAGCGCATGAAAGGGTCTGCCGTGCCGGCTAAACTATTCCAATCATGCGCACCAATCTCTGCAATTGCGCGATGAAAACTTATTTCTAAAGTACCTTCCTGCTTATCGGTCACTACGTCATGGTCTTCTTAGTCTGATTTGATCTGGTCCAGATAGCGTTCCGCATCCAGTGCAGCCATACAACCGGTACCCGCTGAAGTGATCGCTTGTCGGTAGGTATGATCCATTACATCACCGGCGGCAAAGACACCCTCGACAGTGGTTGCTGTCGCATTGCCCTTGAGACCACTTTGCACCGTAAGGTAACCGCCTTGCATCTCAAGTTGGTCAACGAATAGGTCGGTGTTTGGGCGATGGCCAATGGCAATGAAGACACCCTGACAAGCAATATCTTGAGTGGAGTCATCAACACTGCTCTTAATGCGTACACCAGTGACACCACTGTTATCGCCTAAGACTTCATCCAATTGATGATTCCAAGCGATGCTCACTTTACCTTGAGCTTCTTTTTCAAATAATTTGTCCTGCAGGATCTTCTCAGAGCGAAGGCTATCGCGGCGATGAATTAGAGTCACATGTTCACATAGGTTGGAAAGATATAAGGCTTCCTCAACAGCGGTATTACCACCGCCAACGACAACGACACGTTGATTTTTATAAAAGAAACCATCACAGGTGGCACAGGCTGAAACACCTTTGCCCTTAAAGGCTTCTTCTGAATCCAGGCCTAAATACATAGCAGAGGCACCGGTGGAAATAATTAAGGCATCACAGGTGTAATTGCCATTCATGTCACCTTCTAACTTAAACGGTCGTGAGCTGAAATCAACTTTATTGATGTGATCAAAAATCACTTCAGTGCCGTAGCGCTCAACATGTTGCAACATACGCTGCATTAAATCAGGCCCCTGTAGGCCATCGACATCTCCGGGCCAGTTATCGACATCGGTTGTAGTCATAAGCTGACCGCCTTGTTCCATGCC
>JAQWYM010000047.1 GCA_029253965.1 Gammaproteobacteria bacterium | reverse complement strand
ACGTTCAGTAATTGTTAAAATTAATGATCGAGGGCCATTTCATGAAGATCGCATTATTGACCTCTCCTACAGTGCTGCAACCCGTCTAGGAACTGTCAAGAGCGGTACCGGTCGTGTTGAGGTTGTTGCCCTAGACCCAAGAAATTATTCAAGGCAAGGGCTACGGCAGGCTAGTGAATCTGAAATTATAATGCAGCCACTAAGCGGTGATGAGCCGTTGCTAAAAGTTAACAGCTATGTGCAGATTGGTGCGTTTTCATCTGCGCTTAATGCCGAATCTTTGCGCAAAAAGTTTTCTGATAATGGCATAGATCATATTGCAGTTTATGAGAGCGTGCTCGCAGATAGAAAGATATATAAGGTGCATATTGGCCCATTAGATTCAGCACAGGCGATAGATACTGTGTTGCAGCAATTGCGTGGACTAGGGCAGGACGATTACCGCATAGTAAGCCGCTAGCTGAGTTATCGATAGCCTAGTGCTGTCAAGCTCATGCATACTGCTTAAAAGATAATATTCAGCTGAGGGATTCCTTGGTGAAGTCATTGATAAGAGATCAACTCATGATAAAGCATTTCCTTACTGCCTCGGCCTTACTGTTTGCGTTAAGCAGTATCGCCTCAGCTGTTAATATCCCTGTGCCTGAAGCGCCAGATATTAATGCCAGCGCCTATATTCTAATCGACCATAGTACCGGCAAGGTACTGGCTGAAAAAAATATAGATGAGACCATGGATCCAGCGAGCATCACTAAGTTGATGACGGCCTATGTTGTTTATGCAGCACTTGAACGTGGTGACATCAACCTCAGTGATGATGTCCTGATTAGTGAAAAGGCATGGCGTGCGATTGGTTCACGGATGTTTGTTGAGGTAAATAAACGTGTCAATTTAGACCTGTTACTACAAGGCCTGATTGTGCAATCAGGTAATGATGCAAGCATCGCTTTGGCTGAACACATTGCTGGAGATGAGGCGAGCTTTGCTGACTTGATGAATCATACGGCACAGCAGTTAGGTTTAAAGAACACACACTTTGTTAATGCCACGGGTCTGACTGATCCTGAGCACTATACGACGGCAGGTGATATCGCATTACTGAGTAGTGCCATTATTCGTGATTTTCCAAAAGAATATAAACGTTATAAACAAAAGCAGTTCACTTATAACGGTATTAAACAATATAACCGCAACAAACTATTATGGCGTGATGCAACAGTCGATGGCTTGAAGACAGGGCACACTGAAGCTGCAAAATATTGTTTAGCATCATCTGCCTTACGTGATGATATGCGTTTGATTTCAGTCGTATTAGGTGCACCCAATAAAGAAGCTAGGGCAACACAGTCTCAATCCTTATTGAACTATGGCTTTCGCTTTTATAAAACCAGTAAGCTGTATAGCGCCGGCCAACAGTTGATTGAAAAGAAAGTTCGCTTTGGTGTTGAGAAGCAGCTGTCCTTAGGTGTTGCTAACGATATTGTGGTGACCACTGCACGCAGTCATTATAAAAACATTAAGCCCAGTATTGAGTTGGCTGCCGAGATCACAGCTCCAATTAGTAAAGGTGATGTGCTGGGCACTCTGCGTATTCAATTGGATGAAGAAACCTTAGTAGAACATCCATTGGTTGCATTAGAAGACATTGCTGAAGGCAGTTGGTGGCAGAAACTAGTGGAACGTATCACTGGGCTCGCTGAATGAGTGCAGCCTATCTAAACGGTGAATATAAGCCGCTAGATGAGTGTCAGGTTTCAGTATTAGATCGTGGCTTTATCTTTGGTGATGCTGTCTATGAGCTCATTCCGTTTTATATAAAGAAGGCCTTTCGCTTAGAGGCTCACCTCGCACGCCTAAAACGCAGTCTTGCTGAGATTAGAATTAATAATCCACAGACTGATGAGCAATGGCAGGCGATTATAGAGCGCTTGATTAGCCAGCATGATGAGGCGAATGGCTATGTTTACATTCAGGTCAGCCGTGGTGTTGCTCGACGTGATCATGCCTTCCCTAAAGATACAGCAGCAACAGTCTTCGCTATGTTGGGTGCTTGGCCGGCATTGATTGACGGTGCCTTAGATAAAGGTTTATCAGTGGTCACTGTTGATGATATTCGCTGGAATCGTTGTGATGTTAAGAGCACCAGTTTATTAGCCAATGTCTTGATGAAACAAAAAGCCTTAGAGAGTGATGCGCATGAGGCGATCATGATTCGTGAGGGTAAGGTCCTAGAAGGTTCAGCAACGAATACTTTTGTTGTGCATCAAGGTACGGTTTTCACTGCAGCCAAAGATAATTTGATATTGCCAGGCATTACACGTGATGTCGTGGTGGAATTAATTAACACCTTGGCACTACCATTTGTCGAGCAGGCAGCCAGCCTGCAACAGTTACAAGAGGCTGATGAGGTTTGGTTAACAAGTTCAACAAAAGAATGCTTAGCGATTACTGAGGTTGATGGTCAGCCTGTTGCTAATGGCCAGCCTGGGCCATTATGGCATCAGGTTTATGCTGCCTTTCAATTGCAGAAATAGGAGTTAGACGTGGCAAAAAATAATGGCAGAGGCACAATCTCTGAAGAAGACATAAAAGGCTTAACCTATCCCTGTGAATTTCCACTAAAGATGTTTGGTAAAAATGACCCCGCGTTTGTGCCCGCAGTTGATGGTGTGATCTTGAAATATGTACCCAAGCCAGATTGGATTAGTAGCAAGCAAAACATCAGTAGTAATGGTAACTATCTGAGCTATACCGTTGTCATTCGCGCACGAACTCGGCTGCAATTAGATGAAGTCTGCGCGGCAGTAACGGTTTGTCCATCCGTCCTCATGGCGATATAAGTTCTTAAAGGCTTTTGTCTAAGATCGCGTGATGCGCCTCATGCAGGCGTGTTGCCGTACCAATATCAAACCAGATTCCAGAATGTAGCGTGCTGCTGATGCCTTGCTTTGCAATTGCTTCATGCATGCACAGACTCATTGCAAAAACACGTGCTCGTTGCTTGAAGATCTCTGGTCGATAATAACCAATGCCAGCATAGGTGTAGCGTTGATCTCCGCTGAGTGCAAGTTCGGCAGCAGAAAAATCACCATCCAAATGATGTGCTGGATTTTCTACGACAAAAAAGTGTGCATCTTTTTTGTCGAGATTAAAGTTTGGGTCGAAGGGGATATCACTAAAGACATCAGCGCTGATAACGAGAATGGTGTCTTCACCGAGTAAGGGTAGGGCGTTAGCAATACCACCGCCAGTTTCTAAAACCTCATTGCCCTCATCAGAATACTGAATGTGTAAACCATAGCGGCTACCATTACCCAGTTGCTCGCGTAGCTGTTCACCCTTGTAAGCTATATTGATGATGACGGTCTTAAAGCCAGACTTAGCCAAGCGCTCAAGATGATACTCAATCAGACGTTTACCTCCAAGACGAACTAAAGGTTTTGCAATGCGATCAGTCAGTGGTCGGAGGCGGCTGCCACGACCAGCAGCAAGTATCATAGCCTTCATAATTCAGTATCCATTTTCTTTTCTACCCTGCGTACCATGTGTAGCAGTGGTTGTAACTCTTCATACTTCTGCACAACCTGTTCAATATAGGACAGTGTGCGCGGGATATCCTCTAGATAAGCCGGCTTATGGTCACGGTAATTTAAACGACAAAAGATGCCACTAGCTTTAAGGTGACGTTGTATTCCGATCCAATCAAACCAGCGTTGAAAGCGCTCGCGATCAACACCTAGCTGCTTGGCAATCGGTTCATAAAATGCGTCCACCCAGCCATCAATTTGTGACTCTGGCCAACTAATATAACAATCGCGTAGCAGCGATATCAAGTCATAAGTAATGGCACCACAGACTGCATCTTGATAATCAATTAATGCAATCTGATCATCACCCTCAAATGTATCGATTAACATCAGATTGCGTGAATGATAATCTCTATGTACAAAGACCTGAGGTTGCTCCAAGGCACTGTCAGCGAGTAAAGCAAAGATATGCTGAAGCTTGGCTTCTTCATCGCTATCTAAGTCTATGCCTAGATGGCGTTTTAACAACCAGTCAGGGAAGAGTTGCATCTCGCTGATTAGGCGCTCGCGATCATACTGCGGCAAACTATCACAGGGTACCTGCTGTAAGGCATGTAGGCTGTTGATAGCGGAGAGGTAATGTCGATTGACATTGTCACTGTTGAGTTCATTCAGCAAGAGGCGATCTCCACAATCACTTAACAGCATAAACCCCTGCGCCTCATTGATGGCGATGATCTCTGGTACTCGTTGCTTATGCTGGCTGAGTAATTGGCTGCAATGAACAAAGGCGTCATTGTTTTCATGGCTGGGTGGTGAGTCAACCGCAATCACCGTCTTATCCTCGAGTATGACGCGGTAATAGCGACGAAAGCTAGCATCAGCAGAAACAGTCTCTAAGCTGAATTGAGTGCTAAGTTGGCTAACGAGCCAAGCATGTAACTGCTCTAAACGGGGATCACCGTGTATGTCGGTGGCAGCCAAGACTAAACAATACTCTTGATTAAAATACGTGAGTTACGTTGTGAGTTATAGGTCTTCTGTTTTGCTATCGGCAGATTTTTAATCGACTGTGTTTGATAACCTTGCTCATGGAACCAGTGCAACGCCTTGGTGGTTAAGACCATGACATGCTGCAGGCCCAATGCTGCTGCCTTTTGTTCTATATGTGTAATCAGACGACTGCCATGGCCTTCTTTTTGAAAGTCTGGATGCACCGCAAAGCAGGCCACCTCGGCATACTCCGAATCATCAATTTGCTGCAGTGCCGCACAGGCAATGACAAAGCCATCACGTTCAATAACATCATAGCTATGAATGTCGCGCTCAATTTGTTCTTCACTACGGCCAACTAAACTACCGGATTCTTGCAGTGGTTTAATCAGCGACATAATGCCACCGACATCTTCAATGCTGGCGGGACGAATATCGTCATAATCATCGGCACTAATCAGCGTGCCACAACCGGCATGACTGAATAACTCATGCAGTAAGGCGCCGCGAACAGTGGTGCTGAGAAGATGCACACGAGGCACTTGCTTGAGACAGGTTTCAATAGCCAGTGTGATATAGCGGCGCAGCATGCTACTGATGGATTTTCGGCGTCGTAATAAAGTCTGAGCTTGGTCCAGATTAAGGTGCTTGAGGCGTTGCCCACGGCTAGCTTGTAATGTCTTTTCATCCATCATCACAATCAGCTTATCGGCTGGCACACTGGCAGCGACTGCGGCGGCGACATTCAAGGCATCAATATAGAAGTACTCACCACTCGGTGAATAGGCGGTTGGCGACAGCAGTACAATGTTGTTAGCAGCGAGCTGAGCTTGTATGGCATAACTATCAACGCGGCGTACCTCACCATAATGTTGGCTATCAACACCAGCGATGATGCCGGCTGGCTTGGCATGAATAAAATTACCGGAAACCACACGCAGCTTCATACCCGCCATCGGCGTATTAATGAGGCCGGCGGAAAATAAAGACTCTAATTGTGTACGTTGCGCTGCAATCTCAGCCTGCAACGACTGCATGCGTTTAGCATCAACACACTGGTTGACTGCCGCCAGCTCATTTGCCGCCGCATAGACCAGGATCAGTTTGATGCCGAGGGTGTGTAATAAGGCTAAATCTTGAACCAGTTCTGACAGCTTTCCAGACGCTGCAGTTTCTCGCGAGATGGTGACCACAAATACCCTGCCTTGATGGGCATAGATATAAGGTGCCGCGCTGCGGAAAGTGTCGATATTAAATGGATCCATGAGCGTCTATATGAGTCAGTGTAAGTGGGGAAGGCGCCTAACGCCCTCACTATCGCCTATTATTGTTTATTTTATATCCGAATTCTCTGGATAGTATCAGATCTGGCCTATGGTAAGATAGAGAGATACTTTGTGCGCAACAGTCCAACAATATGTGGATTAGCTGCAGCCAGCGATACGAATAATATTATGGAGCTAGGTCCTGACATGAATTTTAGTCACACTACAATCTCAAGCCGCTTGAAAGCCGCTGTTTCAGCCTCAGTTTTAGGCTTGCTTATTATTTCTACCAGCGCCTTTGCTGATGGCCAAAAGCGTGACATACCCGGTATTACACACGCTGTTGTCTATGAAGTTCCAGCCAATATTGCTGATCTTTCAGAAAAGGAAGTCGAGCAGCTGCTAGAGCGTGGTAAAGCCAGCTTGACTGCTCTGCGTGCAGATACAGAAGCCCCTGCAAAAGCAGAAGAGCGCATGTTTTCTGAGTTGATGCGGCATGACCTTATCCGTCTCAAGATTGGAGATGTTATCAAGCAGATGGTCAGTGACTTCGGTGTTGAAGGTGACTTTGCGAAAAAGCTCATGGGTTATCGTTCAACCTTTATGGTTGATCTGCTAGAAGAGCGTAATAATGTGCATAACCTACAAGATTATCCGGCGTATGACTTTCGCTTCACAGCGGTTTATATGTCTCTACTATTCGCCTTTCAAGAGCACCCAGAGTTTTACAAAATGCTCCGAGCCGACATGGATTCTGAGACCTCACCGATTGGTGAGTACCGTAAGGTTCTAGATCACTCTTTTGCTGAAGTAGAAAAAGCACGCAAAGAGATGGACGCCGTGCATAACGTTGAAGACTTAGAAAAAGTTATTGATGCCTTGAATCAAGAGCTTGTTAGCCGCAAAGGTTAGAGCCAGTGTTATCGCCTAGCGGTTTTTGCTAGGCGATAGCTCATGAGTATATTTATTCCCTTAATCTAGGCCCTCGTCTAGGTCTTAGTCGCTAGATTCCTATGATTGCGCTTTGAAGGTGCAAGCAAAGACACTCTGAGACGGTGTTTTACGCCAGTGCTTACAGTAAACTCAGAGCCTAGTTAATCGACTTAAGCAGATCTAGATGTTTTCTATTTGGTTCAGTACCAAGATACGCAATCCCCTACAGATATTGGTGGCCTTTCGCTCGGTTGCCATCCTCGGGCAGATTATTGCTGTCAGTCTGGCCCAGTTGGTATTCAACTTCCCACTCAATATAACCGGTATTGTGACGGTGCTCTTGAGCATGAGTGTCATCAACCTCTATACCTGGCAGCTAGCCAAGCGTGTCACTGAAGCCTCATCTTGGCTAGTCTTTACACAGTTATTGGTCGATTTAGCGGCACTGACTGCAATCTTCTATTTCTCAGGTGGCGCCACTAATCCCTTTGTTTCCATGTACCTCTTGCCACTGGCGATGGGTGCGGTGCTGCTGGCCCAGCAGTGGGTCTGGTTTCTAACCCTGATTGCTGTCGCTGTTTACTCCTTGCTGATGTGGATGTTTCCCTCAGAACACATGCAGCACATGGGGCAGTCGTTTAATCAGCATGTCATGGGGATGTGGCTGAGCTTCCTCATCAGTGCCATTGTCATCGCCTATTTTGTCTTACAGATGCGCCGTGCCCTGCAAGAAAAAGAAGAGCAACTGACAATCGCAAGAGAGCAGACCATCCGTGATGAAAAGCTGATCTCATTGGGTGCGCTGGCAGCGAGTACCGCACATGAGCTGGGAACCCCCTTAGCCACCATGCAATTATTACTCGATGATCTGGATGAAAATGAGATCAGTAGTCATCAGATCGACCTGCTCTTAAATCAAGTAAGGCGCTGTAAAAAAGCCTTGGCTGAGATGTCGAACCTCGCAGACCGTGAAGAAATTAAAGAAGGCGCCTTGATTGAGGTGCATGAATATCTAGAAGGCCTGCTGCATGACTGGCAAAGACAGCGACCTAGTATTAACCTCAGCAGACAGTTGAGCGGGCCTGTGACCACTGCGGTAATCGCGGAGAACAGTTTCAGCAAGGCCTTGGTTAATCTCTTGGATAATGCCGCTGATGCCTCACCTGAGGCGGTACATATCGCCGCGCAATGGGATAGGCAAACACTGCAGCTGACCATTATTGATCAGGGTGGCCAGCTCAGCGATGAAGCCATGAGTAAGATTGGGACTAAGCCCTTCAGTAATAAACCCGATGGTATTGGTATCGGCGCCTTTCTTGCGCATGAAATCGTGCGCCGACTCGGTGGCCAGATCGACCTCAGTAAAAGTGAGCGCGGTGGTCTGATAACCAAGATTAAGCTGCCGTTGTTAAAAACCGAGAACTCACCGAGTCACTCAGATTTAGAGGCAGACCGTCATGTCTAAGAAAATAGTCATAGTCGATGATGATGAAACCTTCTGCGAGGTGCTAGCCTTAGCCTTATCAAAGCGTGGCTATGCCTGTTGCTCTGCGCATAAGATAAAAGATTTAGAGGCGATTGAGGATCTTGCAGCCTACGATTATGCTGTGGTTGATCTACGGCTGGGCACAGAGTCAGGACTAAACGTCATTGATTTGTTGCTGGTCGCTAATGTTGAGATGAGCATAGTTATGCTGACCGCCTACTCGAGCATTGCGACCGCGGTCGAGGCGGTGAAGAAAGGCGCGATCAACTATCTGAATAAACCGGCCAGTGTTGAAGAGATTATTGAAAAGCTCGAAAATAATAGCAGTGAAGCGGTTGTTGTTGAGGAATCACCACTCTCAGTGCGACGTCTGGAGTGGGAGCATTTGCAAAAAGTATTATTGGAGCATGATGGCAATATCTCAGCCGCGGCCCGTGCCCTCAACATGCATCGCCGCACGCTACAAAGAAAGCTCAGTAAACACCCGGTAAGACGCTAGGCTTATGATTACCGATAAGAAACAATTTATACAATAGATCGCCTTATCATAAATATAAGGCATGGCGGCGTGTTACAATTTTGAATATTGTTAGCGTCAAAAAGACGTAAAATCTGTGAACCTCATTGCTTTGGAGAACCCCGTGATCTTATGGACCAGTGTTAATTCTATAGAAATTAAAAAACTCGGATACGAACGTGAAGATAAGCGACTGCATATCGCTTTTAAACGCGGTGATATTCCACAGGAACACTGTAATGTTCCTGAAAAGATCTATCGTGATTTTTTAACCTCGCAGTCTAAAGGCACCTATTACAAACAATATATTGAAGGCAAATATCAGTGCTAATCAACGCGGCTGATCGTCAGTCGTTTTGCTCAGAGCCAACAACGGTCGAGCAGCAGTACTAAGTGTGAGCAGAGCATCAGCCTATGTCTCTGCCAGCTGATGCCAACAAGGCCTGCGTAGTCATTTTAAAATATCCACGCTGCTGCATCTTCAGCAAAGTTTTATCTCATCATGAGTCTAGAAGACGTCTGCTCCCAGTCGACGTCATCAAACAAAGCAGTCTCTGTTCTTAGTCAAAAATTAGCCCACGCTTTCATAAGTAATATCAATCCTAGTATCAATAAATTTTATAGCTAAGCAGTCCATGCAGAGACAGACATTATTGCGCTGTTCTTGGCAAGCAGTCTGTTAGTTTTCGCTTGAGCAAGAGCCGCTTAAGAACCCTCTTTAAGCGGCTGAAGAAGTCAGCATCTTTACTTGATATGAAAGTAACTAAATATAATCATTTACAATGGCAATAACTTATCAGTAAGATTGGTCTATGGCGCTATGCGCAGTAAATCAAAAGTATGCAGCACAGGGGCGCAACGTCTTGTGATGATATTCCTTTGGAGAGTCTAATGATTTTATGGAGCAGTGTTAGTTCGACAACGATCAAACAGATTGGTTATGAACCTTCTGTCAAATATGTACATATTCGTTTTAAAACCGGAGACAAACCACTGACCTACTTTGATGTGCCCGAGGAGGTCTATCGCGATTTTTTGAGTGCGCAATCAAAAAGCACCTACTACAAAAAAAATATAGACGGTAAGTTTGCCTGCTGATGGCTGATGAGATTAAGCATAGTGTCTTAGATGAAGAAAAGACGCTGGAACTGCATGAGCAGGGTGTTGTGGCTTGGAATCAAGAAATGACCAAACGGCCGACAGATGTTACTTTTAGGGGTGAACTGGATAACTGTGATTTTAAGGGTTATGTGTTTTTAGGTAAGGCTGTTTTTTATCGTGTGGTATTTAATCATAACGCAGAATTTGAGCATGCAGAATTTCAGTCTGAGGCACTTTTTTTAGAAGCCACATTTAAACATAATGTTAATTTTGATCAGGCTAAGTTCATCAATGATGACATGCCCATTGTTTTCTATAATTCTATATTTAAGTCGATAACCACTTTTAAGAAAGTGAAGTTTGCTTCTTTTGTTACATTTTCTGGCTGTGAATTTCACGATAATACTTCCTTTGCATATTCT
>JAQWYM010000033.1 GCA_029253965.1 Gammaproteobacteria bacterium | reverse complement strand
CATGGACAATGGTCCTCACGTCTTGCCTTCATCTTAGCGGCTTCTGGTTCTGCTGTTGGCCTTGGCAATATATGGAAGTTTCCCTATATGGCTGGCGAGAATGGCGGTGGTGCCTTTGTTTTGATTTATTTACTGTGCATCATTTTACTCGGCTTGCCGATCATGATGGCTGAGGTTTTATTGGGCAGAAGAGGGCAGCAAAGTCCTATTAATACCATGCAAGCGCTGGCACGCGAAGCTAAGGCCTCGCCCTGGTGGGGTCTGTTGGGTTGGATGGGGGTCCTTACCGGCTTTTTAATTCTGTCTTACTATAGTGTGATTGCAGGCTGGTCGTTATCTTATGTTGTACAAAGTGCTTCAGGTGAGTTTGTCGGTGCAACACAGCCGCAAATTGGGCAGTTGTTTAGTGATCTGGTCGCTAGCCCAGAACGTCTAGTCATCTGGCACAGCGTCTTTATGTTGATGACTATGGTCGTTGTTGCACGAGGAGTCAGTAATGGCTTAGAGCTTGCTGTGCGCTACCTCATGCCTGGATTAATCTTTATCGTCTTATTGCTGATTGGCTATGCTCTGAGCCAAGGTCATTTTTGGGCCGGCATGACATTTTTATTTACACCTGATTTTAGCAAGATTAATACTGAAGTCGTTTTGGACGCAATGGGACAGGCCTTCTTTACCTTAAGTTTAGGTATGGGTTCTATTATGGTTTACGGCGCCTATCTGCCAAAAAGTATATCGATTGCTAAGACCAGTATTGCCGTAGCGGCAACCGATACCCTTATTGCACTGTGTGCCGGTCTAGCCATTTTCCCCATTGTTTTCGCTAACCAGTTGGAGCCTGCTCAAGGGCCGGGTCTAATATTTAACACCTTACCTATCGCCTTTAGCCAGATGCCTGGCGGTATATTCTTTGGCACCTTGTTTTTTGTGCTCTTAGTCTTTGCAGCTTGGACCTCCTCGATTTCTTTGATTGAGCCTGCAGTCGCCTATATGGTTGAGCGCTTTCGAATGACACGATTATTGGCCTCCACACTATGTGGTGGCTTTACCTGGTTAGTTGGTCTTGGCACTGTATTTTCATTCAATATATGGCAAGACTATCGCTTTGCTGGTAAGACCATATTTGATTGTTTGGATTTTTTAACGGCTAATCTGATGCTGCCATTAGGTGGTTTTTTAATCGCCATCTTTGTTGCCTGGGTGATGCAGGATGAAGATGTGCGTGATGAGATGGCGTTACATAATGCCGTGCTTTATCGTTGTTGGAATATATTGTTACGCTATCTCACACCATTAGCGTTGAGCGGTATCTTCTTGCGCGTTGTTGGAGTTTTATAGTTTATGCCTAGTATCAATCGGAGTGCGTTGGTGTCTTACAGCGCCGCCCAAATGTATGCCTTAGTGAATCAGGTGGAGCATTATCCTGAGTTTGTACCCTGGTGTGTTTCAAGTGACAGCAGCATGCTGACTGAAAACGAGCAAAGAGCGACCCTGAATTTCTCAAAAGGGGCTATTCGAACAGCCTTTACAACACGCAATACCTTAACCGACGGTGTACGTGTTGATATGCAATTAATCGATGGCCCATTTAAACAGTTACAGGGCTTTTGGCGATTTGAAGATATTGCTGATAACGGCTCCAGTGTTTCCTTGGAACTGCAGTTTGAATTATCTAACCGCGTGCTAAAATTTGCTTTAGAAGGGTTATTTAAGCAGATTACAGAGCGTCTCGTTATGGCGTTTGTGGAGCGTGCTGGGTTTGTTTATGGAGCGGCTCAATGAAGGTTGATTTAGTCTACATAGAGGCAGATAAAGAATTTATTGTGAGCTTGGATATGGCCTCGGGTGCCACGGTGGACGAGGCCGTGGAACAGTCGCGGGTGCTGCATCAGTTCCCAAGTTTGCAGACAGTTGATTACCAACTGGGTATTTTTTCAAAAGAGGTCAGCGCAGAGACATGCCTGCAGCCTAATGATCGAGTCGAGATATACCGACAACTAGTATTAGACCCGATGGAAGTCAGACGTCAGCGCGCTAAAGTGCCACGCGCCTAGCCTAGCTATTTTTAACTTTCGCTGGATGTGTCTGTCTCCGCCGCAGCCTGATCCTCATCAGTTTCTGCCGGCATCCCCGACTTAATGATCTCAGTAACTTTATCGCCATTAAAGATAATGCTGACATGGCGACGTTCTTGTTCACCATAACCAGGAATTAGAAAGTAAACGTAGTCCCATCTCTCTGGATGGAAAACATCGGTAAGCATCGGTGAGCCGAGTAGAAATTTCACCTGTTCCTGGGTCATGCCTATGCTGAGCTGTTCAACTTTATCAACTTCAACTGCATTGCCCTGTTGCACATCAATTTTGTAAATAGTGAAGAGCTCTCCGCTGCAACCACTTAACAGGGTCAGACAAAGCAAAAGGCTGTACATAAAGGATTTAGACATGATCATATTTTCTCTGTTCTTGGTGGCTGAATCTGTGTAATCGATCACTAATGTTATTCTGTGAATTAGGAATCTAACATCTCTTCAGCATGAGATAGGGTTTTTTCAGTTAGGTTTAGACCGCCTAGCATACGCGCTAATTCAGTGACTCGGTCTTGTCGGTCCAAATAATCGATTGCTGAGGCTGTGTCTGTATCATCAGCTAACTTATTGACACGATAATGATGATCAGCTTTAGCTGCAACCTGTGCGAGGTGAGTGACTGAAAACACCTGCCTACCAGCACTTATATTATGCATTTCTTGGCCAACAATTTCAGCGACACCACCACCCACTCCAGAATCAACCTCATCAAAAATTAACACAGGTAGATCTAATTTATCTGCAGCGATCATTTGAATAGCTAAGCTAATACGTGAGAGTTCACCGCCGGAAGCCACCTGAGCTAAGCCAGCCATAGCTTGTCCAGGATTAGTTTGGACATTAAAAATAATATTATCGAGACCAAATTGACTTGGTTTGTTGCTATCAAAGCCTGAGACATTGATTTCCAGCTTGGCTTTGGACATACCTAGTTTCGAGAGCGCCTGAGTAATGCTTTTGCTAAGTTTGGCGGCAACTTTTTTACGTTTCTGGCTGAGTTTTTTTGCGACATCCCGATACGCTTGCTCACTTTCTTCAAGCATGGCTGCTAGTGTTTCAATGTCATTTTCAGGCAGGTTGAGTTGTTCATACTCAGTTTGCAGTTTGGCATGTAACTCTGGGATTTGAGTACTGTTAATATGATGTTTGCGTGAGATCTGCTCGATAGTTTTGAGGCGATCCTCCAGCATCAATAATTCTTGCTCATCGACTTCCACACGGTCTGCATAATGGCGCAGGCTGGTGGCGTTATCTTCGATTAAAATTAAGGCTTCATTTAAGGCGTTAGCCACTGTTTTCAGTGCAGGATCATGCGCAGCTAGGGCATCTAGTTCGTTATAGATGTGACCTAAAGTTGTGCTGATATCATTACCCTCTTCATTTTTTAACTGATGGCTGATCTGATTACTGCCTTGTTTTAACTGCTCAGCATTCGCCAATATTACATGTCTCTGTGACAGTTCTTCGCTCTCATTAACTTGAAGATCTAAGCTTTTTAGCTCTTCAAGTTGATAGCTTAAGAGTTCTAACTTGGCATTAATATCTTCTGAGTTTTGGCTCAGGCTTTGGTAATGACGCTGGCGCCCTGACCAAATTTGGTAGTGTGTAGCAACACTGTCACAGAGTTTTTCATTTTCAGCAAACTGATCCAAGAGCTGGCGCTGGTGACTTGTCTGCATTAAGCCTTGATGAGCATGTTGGCCATAGATATTGATAACTAGCTCACCAAACTCTTTTAATGTCTTTAAGGGTACTGGCACATTATTAATATAGGCTTTGGAGCTACCACTGCGTTTAAGCACACGGCGTAAGATGCAATCTTCATCCGCATCAAAGTCATGCTCAGCTAACCAATGTCGACTATTTTCTAGCTCACTGAGATCGACTAAGAGGGAAATTTCAGCACGTTCTTCGCCAGCACGAATCGCTGTCAACTCGGCACGGTCACCCAAAACCAAGCCGATGGCATCAATAATGATTGATTTACCGGCCCCCGTTTCCCCCGTCAAGACTGACATGCCCGCATGAAAATCAAGTTCTAGATCGCGGATGATGGCGAAGTTACGGATATGCAACGATCTCAACATGGCTAGTTACTGACTCCAGTTTAATTTTTGGCGTAGTACATTGAAATATGAGTAATCGTTCAGGTGTAACAAGTGCAAAGGCTGTGAGGCGTGTTCGATAATAATACGATCCCCTGGTATCAGCTTACTATTGATCTGGCCATCAACTGAAAGTACCGCAGTAAACTCATTATTATTGGCATAGGTGATCTCAACCCGACTTTTCTCGTCGATAGCGATCGGTCGATAACTTAACGTATGTGGGCAGATTGGCACTAATAAGGTGGCAGCAACGGATGGATGCACGATTGGACCACCCCCTGAGAGGGCATAGGCAGTGGAGCCTGTTGGGGTTGCCACTACCAGACCATCAGCACGCAGCGTGTTTAACTTGGCATCATTGATCGTGGTATCAATTTCAATCATGCGGACAACATCACTGGCGTGGATAACGACATCATTAACGGCAATACCATAGCTCATCTGCTTCTCATCACGCATCATGCTAGCAATCAAGACTGAACGATCTTCCTGCAGGTATTCACCGGCTAAAATTTTGCTTAGGTCCTGTTGTAGGGTTTGTGGCGAAATATCCGCTAAAAAGCCTAGGCGGCCCTGATTAATGCCAACAATAGGAATGCCGTGATCAACCATATGGTGAGCGGCCCGTAATAATGTGCCATCACCACCTACGACAATGGCGAGATCTATCTCATGCGCCATCTTCTCCAGATCAACCGTGTGTACTGAGGCTTTTGCGATACAGTTGCTGGCCTTGATGTCACAGCAAATCTTGAGGCCATACTCATCTACAAAGTCGTATAAGGCACGCACTGTCTCAGTGATTTGCGCGTTGTCTGATTTGGCGATAATGCCGATTGATTTAAAATGCATAATGTTCGCTTTCAAGGAGCTCTGAACCCAGTGAGTAGCCGCTATCTAGGGGCGCGGCTGTTAACTTGGATTTAAGTTATAGTAATCTTCGCACTCTAGCAATAAGCAAGCAGATAACACAATTGTAATGTCGCTTTATTTAACAGGTCGAGCCTATGTCTAAGCCATTAGATGCACGTGCGCAGCACTTATTCCGCGTGTTAGTACAGAACTATATTGAAGATGGGCAGCCTCTAGGTTCACGTACATTGACACGTATGGTTGATTTAGACATCAGTCCGGCTACAGTGCGCAGCATCATGTCAGATCTTGAGACTATGGGTTATTTACAGTCTCCACATACCTCGGCTGGGCGTATCCCCACGGCGCAGGGCTACCGTTTATTCGTCGATACCTTGATTGAGGTTAAGCCGCTGCACTCAAATTTGGTCTCAGGCCTAAAAAACCGCTTACATGACCATGACTTGAATAAAGAAAAGTTAGTGCAGACAGCGTCATCAATGTTGTCCTCATTAACCTCGATGGCTGGTTTAGTGACTGTGCCACAGATAGGGCAGGCTACTTTTCGACAAATTGAGTTCCTAAAGCTCTCTGAGCAACGCGTTCTAGCGATTTTAGTAGTCGACCAGAAAGAGGTGCAAAACCGCATTATTCAGTTGGATCGTGACTACAGCGAGAATGAACTTCGTAAGATGGCCAACTGTCTGAATGATATCTTGGCAGGATGCAATCTACATCAGGTGCGAAAAGTCTTACTACAACAGTTGGATAGTCTGCGCCGGGATATGGATAGCCTGATGCGCAACGCGATCTCTTTTGGTGAACAAATCTTCCCGGCCGAGCCAGAGGCAACCTCGAACTACGTCATCGAAGGGCAGACTAACTTGATGGAATTCGAAGATCTCTCGGATATTGGCAAGTTGCGAGGCATATTTGATGCTTTTAGTCAGAAAAAAGACATTTTACACCTCTTGGATCGCTGTATTTGCGCGAATGGCATACAAATCTTCATTGGTAGTGAGGCTGGCTATCAGGTGCTTGATGACTGCAGTGTGATTTCGGCCCCATATAGCGTTAATGAGGACGTTAAAGGCGTGCTCGCCGTGGTTGGGCCAACGCGCATGGCTTATGACCGAGTCATTCCTATCGTTGATGTGACTGCACGTTTATTGAGTGAAGCCTTGAATTCGTCATAAGCGCCCCCATCTTAATCACAGAACATTTTATTGGAGTAGCTAATGTCAGATTCAAAGCAAACTGAAGAACAGTCGGAGCAACCGTCTGAAGAGACCATCGACATCAGTTCAGTGGACCAAAGTACCGATGATACGCTTGATGAGAGCACTAATGAGCTCACCGAGCTACGCGAAAAAGCAGAAGCTAATTGGGAGCTTTACCTGCGCGCGCAAGCGGAAATGGAAAACCTACGCCGCCGTTCTGAAAAAGATCTAGAGAATGCACATAAATTCGCACTAGAAAAGTTTGCCTCTGAACTATTAGCAGTAAAAGACAGTCTTGAGCTTGGTCTTAGTGTCACCGATGTTGATGTCGATAAACTGCATGAAGGCAGTGAGTTGACCTTAAAAATGCTAGCGCAGGCACTGGCGAAATTTAATATCAATGATGTTGACCCGATGGGTGAGAGTTTTGACCCTAATTTACATCAGGCTATGACCATGCAAGAAACCGCAGAACATGCGCCAAATACAGTCATTGCGGTTATGCAAAAAGGCTATCTGATCAATGGTCGTCTGCTTCGCCCGGCAATGGTGGTCGTTGCTAAAGCCGTGAAAGAATAGTGATTTAGCCGCCTTTTCTAAGGCAGAGACTAAATTTTTTAAATAAATACTTGAATATGCTGTGACTGACCCACATATAGAGGG
>JAQWYM010000021.1 GCA_029253965.1 Gammaproteobacteria bacterium | reverse complement strand
GTCTACTTGTTTGCGTTGACGTAATCTAGTGCTTGCTTAACGGTTGTAATCTTTTCCGCATCTTCATCAGGAATTTCACAATCAAATTCCTCTTCCAATGCCATCACTAGCTCAACGGTGTCTAGCGAGTCTGCGCCTAGGTCATCTACGAATGATGCTGTAGAAGTTACTTCTTCTTCAGTAACACCCAACTGCTCAACCACGATCTGTTTAACGCGTGCTTCGATATCGCTCATCTTAATTTTCCTCGAATTTAATTTTGCCACTTGCAGAAGGATCGACATTGTAGAGAAAAGTGAAACCGCAATCTACAAATTAATAGCATCTCCTCTAAAGTCTATTTAAGACACTTAAATAAACAAGATGGTATTATATTTAAATCATTTAATATCAGAGCCTTAAATAACATTATTAAAGTCAATAATAGAAAATATTTTATTCCATGTGCATGCCACCATTAACGTGCAGAGTGTGCCCAGTAACATAATCTGCTTCATCTGATGCCAAGTAACGAACAGCTTTGGCGATATCTGACGCCGCCCCCATCCTTCCCATTGGAATACTGGCAGTGATATGAGCACGTTGATCATCGTTTAACTCAGCCGTCATATCAGTCGCAATAAATCCTGGGGCAACCGCGTTGACAGTGACATTTTTACTCGCCACCTCGCGTGCCAAAGATTTAGTAAAACCCACCATACCCGCCTTAGTTGCTGCGTAATTCGCTTGACCGGCATTACCGGTGGCACCAACCACTGACGAGATATTGATGATGCGACCAAATTTAGCCTTCATCATGCCGCGCACACAGGCTTTACTAAGCAAGAAAACTGACCGCAGATTCGTGGTAAAAACCTCTTCCCAGTCCTCAGTCTTCATACGCATGAGTAATTGATCGCGGGTAACGCCAGCATTATTAACCAGAACTTCAACGACACCATGGTCGGCAGTGATCTGTTTCAAACAATCAGTGATAGATTCTTCACTGCGCACATCTAAAACCATGCCACAGCCACTAATACCAGCAGCTGTCAGGTATGCACTAATAGCCTGCGCACCGGCTTCACTGGTTGCTGTTCCAATCACTTTAGCACCTGAGGCACCCAGTTCTAAGGCAATCGCCTTACCAATACCACGGCTAGCGCCGCTAACTAGAGCTACTTTATCTTGCATTTCATTCCCCTGAAAGAGTCATTGCTTGTTCTAATGAAGCGTTATCAAACACGCAGACTGACTTTAATGTCTTATCAATTCGTTTAGCAAGGCCTGTCAGTACCTTGCCCGGACCCAGCTCAATAACAAGCTCAACGCCACTTTCTTTTATCGTAGAGATGGTTTTAACCCAGGGCACTGGACTGCATAACTGTGCAATCAAGGCGGCTTTCAGTGCGTCAACATCAGCGGCAGCTTTCAAACTCGCATTTTGAATCACGGGCACTGTTGGTAAAGACCACTCCACCTCATCCAAAACAGTAACAAAGGCCTCTGCTGCCGGGCGCATCAGACTGGAATGTGCGGGCACACTCACTGGCAACTTCAAAGCCCGTTTCGCACCCTGCTCTTTTGCTGATTCAATGAGTGCATCGACAGCGGTCGTATGGCCTGCCACAACCACCTGCCCCGGTGCATTATAATTTACTGCTTCAACAATTGCGCCCTCTTTGCTGATTGTTCGGCATAACTGCTCCAACGGGTCATCTGCCATACCCAGGATAGCCGCCATGGCACCTTCACCGACAGCGACGGCTGACTGCATCAGCTGACCGCGTTGTCGCGCAACTGAGGCCGCATCTGCAAATGACAAGGCTGATCCACAGCACATCGCTGAAATTTCACCAAAACTATGTCCAGCACTGATTAGCGGTTGTGTTGAGGTATTACTTTGCCAAACCTGTGTTAGGGCATAACTTGCCGCAAGCAGAGCGGGTTGTGTGTTTTTAGTCTGATTTAGCTCTTCAGCCGGCCCTGAAACGACCATTTTCCATAGGTTTACCTTGATAACATCAGAAACCTCCTCAAAGGCTTGCTGCACTTGAGGGTAGCTCGCGGCTAGCTCAGATAGCATCCCGACTGACTGTGAACCTTGACCGGGGTAGACAAAAGCAAATTGCATATTCAGTTCTCATTGATTGTTGTTTTATTGTGGAGCGTTAGAAAACGCTTGTGTTATCACAGGAGTTAACGATAATGACGCCGTTTTAACCAACTTTGTAGAGGAGATATATGGCCAAAGAAGATCATATTGAAATGGAAGGGACGATAATTGAAACCCTCCCTAACACCATGTTCCGCGTGGAGTTAGAAAACGGACATGTGGTAACAGCCCACATATCTGGACGAATGCGTAAGCATTATATCCGCATTTTAACCGGCGACAAGGTAACCGTTGAATTAACACCTTACGACCTAACCAAGGGTAGAATCACCTATCGAGCGCGATAAACTGAATAAAACCTAAGCGGTTTCTTCAACCTCTAAGGCTAGTTCATCATCGCGCAAGATTACCTTCACTTGGCCGCCTTTACTCAGCGCGCCAAAAAGTATTTCTTCGGATAATGGCCGCTTGATGTAATCCTGAATCACGCGGGCCATCGGTCTAGCACCCATCTGTGCATCATAGCCACGTTTGCCAATCCACTCGCGGGCATCTTCATCGACACTAATCTCGACTCGCTTCTCCGCCAACTGACTTTCTAACTGCGCAATAAACTTATCCACAACATTAGCAATCACCTCTTTACCGAGCTCACTAAATTGAATGATGCTGTCCAGACGGTTTCTAAATTCAGGTGTGAATAGACGCTTAATGACTTCCATGCCATCACTGCTGTGATCCTGCTCTGTAAAGCCAACCGTTGACCGTGCAATCTCTTGTGCACCAGCATTACTCGTCATCACAATAATCACATTACGGAAATCAATCTGGCGCCCATTGGAGTCAGTCAAGGTACCGTGATCCATGACTTGCAGTAACAGGTTAAATAAATCCGGGTGTGCTTTTTCGATCTCATCTAACAACAACACACAATGAGGAGCCTTCAAGATAGCATCGGTAAGCAAGCCACCTTGATCAAAGCCAACATAGCCCGGAGGTGCTCCTATTAGACGCGATACCGTATGTCGTTCCATGTATTCCGACATATCAAAACGCACCAACTCAATGCCCAGAGCCATGGCCAACTGACGTGTTACTTCGGTCTTACCGACACCTGTTGGACCCGTGAATAAGAATGAGCCTATTGGACGGTCGGCATCACCGAGACCAGAACGTGACATTTTGATCGCAGTCGACAAGGTATCGATAGCCTTATCTTGGCCATAGACCACTAGCTTAAGATTACGATCTAACTGCCTTAGGATTTCATTATCACTATTCGAAACCTGCTTAGAAGGAATACGTGCAATCTTTGAGACAATACTTTCGATGTCTTTCACTGATAAAGTTTTCTTGCGGCTTGCCGCTGGTTTCAGCATCAAGGCGGCACCAGCTTCATCGATCACATCAATTGCCTTATCCGGCAAAAAACGATCTGAGATATAGCGCGCTGATAGTTCAGCTGCAGCTTTCAAGGCCTTATCTGTATATTTAACCTGATGATGTTCTTCGTACTGACTGCGTAGACCTTTCAGAATACTGAAGGTCTCATTCACACTAGGCTCCGCTACTTCTATTTTTTGGAAGCGACGTGCCAGTGCCTTATCTTTTTCAAAGATGGCGCGATATTCCTGATAGGTCGTTGAACCCATGCATTTTAATTCAGATGAGGAGAGTGCTGGTTTGATCAGGTTTGAAGCATCCATGACACCACCTGATGCTGCACCGGCACCGATAATGGTATGAATTTCATCAATAAAGAGCACCGCGCTGGGCTCGTCTGCAAGCTGTTTAAGAACACCTTTCAAGCGCTTCTCGAAATCACCACGGTATTTCGTACCCGCCACTAAAGCCCCTAAATCCAACGAATAGATCGTGCTGTCCTGCAGCACTTCTGGAATTTCTTTATCAACAATCTTACGTGCCAAACCCTCAGCAATAGCAGTCTTACCAACACCCGCCTCACCCACTAGCAGTGGATTATTCTTACGTCTTCGACACAGAATTTGTATGGTTCTTTCAAGCTCGTATTGACGGCCGATTAGAGGGTCTATCCTGCCTTCTCTGGCGCGTGTATTTAGATTAGTAGCAAACTGCTCCAGTGGAGATAACTCCTCCTCACCTTCTGCCTGTGCTTGCGCACTGCCATCTTCTGAAACACCCTCTTCGGCATCATCAGCATTATTTGAAATACCATGTGAGATGTAGTTGAGAACATCCAAGCGCAACACATTATTCTGGCTCAATAAAAAGACAGCCTGACTTTCCTGTTCACCGAACATAGCCACCAGAACATTTGCACCTGTGACTTCTTTATTGCCAGCAGATTGCACGTGAAATACAGCACGTTGCAATACTCTTTGGAAGCCTAGTGTCGGTGAGGTATCTCGTTCTTCATCAGCATCAAGCAGCGGTGTATTGTCTTCGATAAAGACATCCAGCTGTTGACTTAGCATGTCTATTTTCGCACCACAGGCACGCAGTACATCCAGAGCTGAGTTATTACCCAACAACGCTAATAACAGGTGCTCGACCGTCATAAATTCATGACGTTTTTCACGCGCTCGTTTGAACGCTTCATTCAATGTTTGTTCTAATTCATTCGATAACATTACTTTGCTCTCATTGATCGCTTTATACTTCTTCCATATCACACAGAAGAGGATGATTATTCTGACGTGAATAGTCGTTTACTTGAGCCACTTTGGTCTCGGCCACTTCACGTGTATATGTTCCACAGATACCTTTACCATGTGTATGCACATTAAGCATGACACGCGTTGCCTGTTCGCGGTCCATTCGAAAATAACTTCGCAAAATGTGCACTACAAACTCCATCGGAGTGTAGTCATCATTAAGCAATACCACTATATATTGTGATGGTTGTTTTAACTCTGGTGGTGCCTCTTCTACTGCGACCCCATCGTCACCATCTTGATGATCCTTATCTGTAGACATTCAATT